>JAZGDQ010000559.1:0-8327 GCA_036477985.1 bacterium | reverse complement strand
CTCGCGCTTGAAGCGCCGCTCGAAGAAATAATCGTTCCGCTGAATCCCGGGAAGGAACTCGCCGAGGCGGAAGAATTTCTCGCGCTCGTCGATCGGGTTGGGGAGGAGGCGGAGGGCGCCGTTTTCGACCGCGAAGCGGGGCTTGAAGGCCAGGATGTTCCCGAACTCGTTGTAGTGCTTCCAGACGCTGAGGTTGCGCGCGATTCCCTGGGGGACCATGCCCATGACGGTGATCGGCGCGGGGTTTCGGGGGAATTCCCGCTTCATGCGCAGGAGCGCCTGATCGAACCCGTAGTTCCCCACCCCGAAGTTCAGCACGTTGCAGCCGAGCGCCTCGGCGAGGCGCCATTGCCAGGTGTTCGCGTCATCCGCCTCGCGGCAGAAGGTGTAGGAGTCGCCGTAGGTTCCGATTCGCAGGGGAAGGGACTCGTGCCCGGGATTCCGGCGGGAGCCCCTGGCGTCGATGGAGTAGGGATATTTCCCCAGGTCCATCTTCTCGGTGTTCGCCTTGCGGATCCAGCCCAGCTCGGGGTCGAAGCCCGAGTCGTAGAACCGGTCCAGCAAGGCGGCGGAGATCCGCGGCGTCTCGTCCTTGGCGAAGACGGCGCCCTGCCCGCTCAGGACCGTCACGATCCGCCGGACGGCCAGCTCGGCGAGGAGGATGGCCCCGCAGAAGAGGAGGGCGGCGAGGCGAAGGCCGGCGGCGAGAAGGATGAGCAGGATCCCCGCCGCGAAGAGGGCGGCGGCGAGGAGGGCGAGCCGCGCCATGGGCGAGGCGTACTTCCAGGTGTCCTTGAGCGCGCTCATTCTCGAACCGCCAATTTCTTCCGCGTCATTCGCCGGGGGTCACGATCCCGGCGTCTCCCCGGGCGAGGCGACTCCCGCCGCCCAATCGCTCGCCGACCAGGAGGCCAGCGCCTTCTTCCACGCGCCCACCCAATCCGGCTCCTCTATCACCATTCCTTCCAGGAATTCGCGCCGCGCCCGCTGCACGGCTTCGCCCCCCCACCATGTTTCCGGGTCTTCTTTCACACGGAGAACGTGAGACGCGGCGGCCTCGGGGTCGTGACAGAGAATTCCCGCCTCGGCCAGGAGCCCGAACAGGCGCTCGGCGTGAGGGCGCATTCCCCACAGAGCGGTGTCGTAGAAGAGAACCGTGGGCCGGTTGAGGGCGAGCGCCTCAACGAGGGTGGTCTGCGGGTTGTCCACCACGAGAAGGCGGCAGGATTCCAGCCGGCGGATAATGCCTTGCGAAAAATCGTCGAACCGAAGGCCGGTGAACTCATCCGAAAGCCTGTCCTTATGCCGCCAATCGACGTCTCCCGGATAGGGGCGGACGAGAACCTTCCGCCGCAGCTCCTCCGGAAGCGCCCGAAAGAAGCGAAGCTGCCACTTTATGTAGGAAAGCACCTGAGAGGAGATGGGCTGGGTGCGAAAGCTGACGGCGTAGCGCGGAAAGGTGTTTCCCACGAACAAGACGCCGCCGCCGGCCTCCCGCTCCCCGCTCCCGCCCTGCATGAGGCGCTGGAGCTTCGGGTCGGGCAGCGGGACCGCCTTGGGCGCCTCGGATTTCGAGAAGCCCCAGCTGATAAAATCGTCCACCCCCTCGACGATCATCTCTTCCATGGGCGAGTGGTCGCAGGTTCCCGTCGCGCCGCCGTGCTGGGTGCAGACGAGGCGGGCGCCCCGCTCGGCTCCCTCCGCCGCGATAAACTTGAAGCGCTCGTTGGATTTCCAGCCCTGGCTCGACACGAGCACCCTTTGCACACCCCGGGCGAAGGGGGCGCAGCCATCCCGCATTTCCGCGTAACCCTCCAGATAAAGCGACGGAAAGTTCACGGGAAGGGTCTGGACGAAAAGGGAGGGGAACTCCTCCCCCGTCCTCTCCAGGGGAAGCCGCCCAAGCCCCTCGCGCGCCCCTCCCTCGGGAGCGCGTATATGGGATTTCCCCACCAAAATTTCCCGCCCCATGGGCCAGGCCCGAAAGCCGGTGGCGCGGCAGAGCCGCCAGGTGTCGGCCTGGGGCATGGCCATCTCGCACAGAAGAATCGGGCGACCGCGCCCCACCCAGTCAAGTCCCCGGCTGTAGATATTCTTCAACCGGAAGCGCACCCTTTGCGGAAGGGTCTGGGCGCGGAAGGGCAAGGCGTAGGGGATGCGGTAGGGCCGGGAGGGGTGACGCCGCCCCATACCTTCAAGGAGCTGGCTGTAGAGCTGGAGGTTGTAAGCGTCTCCCTGGATGAGATAGGTGAACTCATACCAGTCGCGCGGCGTGATCCAGGAGGCGGGGTCGAGAACGAGGGTGTCCAGGCCGGGCCGCCCCGCGAGGGCCTCCGAGAGGCAGACGAAGCGGTCGTAGAGGGCCTCGATGAATCCCAGGAGCCAGGGCCCGATGATGATTCGCCAGTAGCGGAGCCCCCTCCTCTCCCCGTGCGCCCGGTTCAGGTGATCCGCGAGGAGGGGAAGCGTCTCCGCGTGCAGCTCCCGGCAGTAGAGCGCGGCCCGCGCCTTCCGGGCCGGATCGTCCCACGGGTAGGGGAGCACCTCGTGGTCCCTTCCGGCCCACGATCCGCGCCGCCCGTGGAGGCGGCACCACTCCCCCAGGAAGAGGAGGGGGCGGCGGGCGTCCCAAAATTCCTCGAGCGCGGTGGCGGCCAGAAAGGGCCCGCCGGAGTCTCTATCGCCGTCCTTAGTCATCGCACATCGGCCCGCGGAGTTTCTCCTCGCTCATCATTCAGCGGGGGGATGGGCGCCGCCCCCCGCTTCATGTCTCCCCGCCTTCGCCCCCGCGGCCGGGCCCCTCCAACCGGAAGAAGCGGTCCAGCTCGCCCGTCTCGGCCCACCGGCGCGCCTGCTCGTAGTCCTCGACCGTGTCGAACTCCAGCCAGCCGCCCTCGATCCGCACGGGGGCGAGGGCGCGGCCCGCGTCGGCGATCTCCTGGAGAAGGTCGGTCATGTAGCCCGTCTGAAACGACTTGGAGGTCCGCCAGGGGCCGCCCGTGTAGGCGGCGCGCGCCGCATCGTAGATCTCCTTCAGGTCGGCCGCGCCCCGGGCCGAGAACTTCAGCAGCCCGAGGTAGCGCCCGTCGATCTCCTCCAGCGGGGGATCGGGCCGCCCGATGTCCACGATCCGGTCCCCCTCGATGGCCAGGCTCTCGGTGTCCACCGAGGGGTCCCCGTAGCGGGCCTCCCAGTAGGCGCGCCAGGCCGTGTCCACCGTCACGCCGATGTCGGCCGGATCGGCCATCACCTGCCGGAGCACGCGGTCCTCGTAGAGGATGTCCGCGTAGGAGACGATCGTCTCCCCCTCCAGCTCCCCGCGCGCGCACATCAGGGACTCCACCATGTTCGTCGACGCGTAGTCCTCGTTCACGTACATCACGGTCCCGGGGATATCGATCCGGTCGGCGCGGTAGCCGCCCACCAGGACGATCCGCTCGATTCCGCACCGGCGGCAGGTCTCCACCTGGCGCTCGATCAGGGATATCCCCTGGAACCGCAGCATCCCCTTGGGCAGGTCGCGGGTGTAGTCCCCGAGCCGGGTCCCCTTCCCGGCCGCGAGAATGATCGCCTTCACGCCGGCCTACCTTCTCTTCCAGTAAAGGGCGCGGTCGCGGAAGGCGGCGATGAGACGGGAGGAGGCGAAGTCCCCCTCGGGCCGGCGCTCGGGGTGAAACTGCACGCCCGCGATGGGAAGTTCGGGATGGTAGAACCCTTCGATGAGCCCCGCCTTCGGCTCCACCGCGAACGGCTTCAGGGCGGAGGCGAGCCCCTCCTCCGAAACGGCCTGGTTGTGGTAGGAATTCACCTCCACCGTCCGGCCCCCGAGCCACTCGCTCATTCGCTCGTCCACGATCTCGACCGCGTGGTCCACCGCCGGGGGATGGCCCTCCCGCCCCGTCTGGCGGGGGACGTCCTGCACCACCCGGCCCCCGAAGTAGACGTTCATGAACTGCATCCCCCGGCAGATGCCGAGGACGGGAATCTCCCGGCGGAGGGCCTCATCGAGGAGGGCGCGCTCGGTCCGGTCCCGGGGCGGGGAGAAGTCCCCCTCGGCGATCTCCTCCTCGCCGTACTCGGCGGGGCACACGTCGTTCCCCCCGGTGAGGATCACGCCGTCGATCCGCCCGAAGTCCGCCAGGTAAGCCGCCGGGTCGCGCAGGGCGTTCGAGACCGGATGGGGGATGAGCCCGTGGCGCTCGAGGAACTCCACGTAGCCGGCCTCGAGCGCGTCCCGGAGGTCCCCGTAGGGCCCGACGACCTGGCGCTGGGAGAGGACGACCCGCATGGAATCCATCAGGCCGCCCGGCGGGGGATTGCGCTGCGTTCGGGAGTAACGGCGTGATCCATTCGGCGCGCGTTCGAAGGGGGCGCGGCCGGAGAGGGGACGCCCTCAGCCGTCCGCCTTCTTCGTCTCCTGGGGGGGCGCCTCCTGGCGGGCGTGAATCTCCCGCAGGCACTCGAGCAGCCCTTGCCCCATGTCGAGGAACTTGTTGGTCGTGAGCTTGTGCCCGATCTTGGGCTCGAAGGTGTAGGGGGTGAACCGGTAATGGGCGCTGCTCTCCTCCCCGGTGAACACCAGCTCGATGTCCCCGCCCAGGATCTCGCGGATCATCTCGAGGAGCTCGCGGAAGCGCATGGGATAGGGGCCGGTGATGATGACGTGCTCGTTGCGGAACTCCTCCGAGAGGGCGTCGACGCAGAGCCGGGCGGCGTCCTGGACGCTCACGTACTCGCGCAGCTCCTCCCCCGTCCCCGCGCACAGGATGCGCTTCTCGGAGAGCGCCTGCTGGAGGTAGCGGTGGATGCTGTTGCGGCCGTCGGCGCGGCTGCCGTAGAGGGTCCCGAAGCGCACGACGGTGAAGTCCAGCCCGTAGTGCTTCTGGTACTCCTCCACGTAGAGCTCGGCCGCCTGCTTGCTGCAGCGGTAGAACCCCCCGCGGTTGCTGTAGACGTAAATCGTGCTTGCGTGCATGAAGCGCTTGACGCCCGCCTCCCGGGAGGCCTCGAGGAGGTTGACCGTTCCGAGCACGTTCTGCCGCAGGGTCTCGACCGCCTTCGTGCGGGCGTCGTCGAGGTCGGCGATGCCGGCGAAATTGCACACCACGTCCCGGCCCAATACGCCCTCGCGGACGCTCTCGGGATCCTGAATGTCGCCGAGGAACATCTCCTGGCCCGGGCGGAGGTGCGGCGAGGGCGCCCGGTCGAAGACGCGCACCTCATGGCCCGCATCGAGGAGAGCGTCCGCCAGATGACTTCCGACGAATCCGGAGCCGCCGACCACGACCACTTTCAAGACGCGTTCCTCCTATCCAAGTCGGCGGGGGCGCTCGGGGGAATCACGAAACGCCCCCGGGATGGGCCGCCACTCCGCCGGAGCGTGGGCCGAAATCACGCGCTCCGCCGCGCCACCACCCTGACGTGGGAGCTCAGAAGGTTTTCCCGAAGGAACTCCTGGAACCCCTCACGAATCTCTTCGGAGGCGCCGCTGATCTCCCGGGCGAACCGCGACACCGGAAGCCCAGGATTCCCCTCCAACATGTTCCGGACGATATCCACGTCGAGCTGCCCGGGCGTGCTCAGGTCGAGAAGCTCGAGCCCGCTCCGCTCCACCATCTTCCGGATGCCCCGGGTGGACATCAGGTTGACGTGATGGGGAGGGAAGATCGACTTCGACTCGGCCCACAGCTCCAGCATATCGAACCCGGAAATCGTGAGGGTGGTGAACAGGACGACCCCCCCCGGCCGGAGAAGCCGCCGGATGGCGCCGAGGAACTCGGCCGGGTCGAAGACGTGCTCGATGACCTCGAAGGAGGTGGCGAAGACGGCCTCGACCTCCCTGTCCCCGACCTCCTCCGCCTTCCGCTCGAGGATCTCGAACCCCCGCTTCCGGCACAACGCGGCCAGCTCCGCCGAGGGCTCGACGCCGATCACCTTCTCGAACACCCTGAGATCCCGAACCTCCTCGAGCAGGACCCCGAAGCCAGAGCCGACGTCGACGAAGGGCCCGCGCAGCCCCAGCTTTTCGGCCCACTCTCCGGCGAGCCCGGCGCGCGGCCGGAGGATCTGCTCGCGCCGCACGGCCTCGGTCTCCTTGTAGAACACCCGGGCCCAATGGCTCATGGCCTCCGAGTCCCGGTAGTAGGCGTCCATCGCCTCGGGCCGGGGGCGCGGGCTCATGAAAAGGGAGCCGCACGCCGGGCAGCACTTGTACCCAAACCCGCACTTCGAAAACTCGGGGCGTGAATCCGGGGAGTCGCACGCGGGACACCGGATTTCGACGAAAGCGCTCTTGTCCGGGAACAAGCGGTCGGCTTCGCGGAGCGAGATTTCGAGGAACTCGTCGAAAGTCGCCTTCGGCCGGATTTCGTACTCTTTCAAATCGCGCCCCCAGCGAATGACTCATCGGCCGGGCGGAAAATTCGCGAGATTCCGTGAGGGCGGCGGAGGGAAGGAGGAGAAAGCGCCCCGCCCCTTCGGTTCAATCGCCGCCCGCCACCGAGATGACCTCGCCCGTGATGTAGTCGGCCTCGCCCGAGAGCAGATAGAGGGCCAGCGAGGCGATCTCCTCCGGCCGCGCCATGCGCCCCAGGGGGTTCAGCTTCACCCGCTCGCTCAGGTCTTTCTCCGGCGTGTATTTCCGGTGGGCCGGCGTGTCGGTGATCCCGGGCCGGATCGCGTTGACGAGGATTCCCAGGGGCGCGCCCCGCCGGGCGAGGCCCTGGGTGACGGCGTCGAGGGCGGCCTTGGAGACGCCGTAGTGGAAGGTGGTCTCCCCCCCAAGGTATTTGGCCGAGATGGAGCCGATGTTCAGGATCTTCCCGCCGCCGGTCATCTTCCTGAACGCCCACTGCGAAAGAAACAGCGGGGCCTCGACGTTCACGGCGAAGGTCCGCCGCCACAGGTCCCGGTCGATCTCCTCGAACTTGGCCCCGCGAATCACCGTCCCCGCGTTGTTGACGAGCGCGTCGAGGCGCTCCCAGCGTTTGTCGTAGGCTTCCATGAGGGCGTCGACCTGATCCGGATCCTCAAAATCCGCACGGAAGGTTTCGACTCTCCCCGCGAACGATTCGTCCGCGGCGAGGCGCTCGAAATCGGGGTTGCTCGAGCGGTGGTGCGCGAAAACGCTGTCGCCGCGCGCAAGAAGGGCGCACAGGATGGAGAAGCCGATTCCGGAGCTGGCGCCGGTGAGCAGGACGTGCATCGCCTCAGCGAACGCCTCCCTGCTTGTTCACGCGCCGGACTCGCGGGCGCCGCCCTCGGCGTACCCGTGGCGGGTCAGCCAGTGCTCCACAAGGGGCATCTGCCATTCGTAGTCGACGTCCAGCCCGCCCCACTGCTTCAGGGGATAAATCTTCCGGCCCATCCACTTCTGGGGGAGGAGGCCCTCCTCGATCCGCTCCAGGCACCGCGGGCGGACGATGGAGAGCCCCATGTCGGCGAACCAGGAGTCGCCCTGGGAGTCGCGGTCGCAATTCAGCGTGGCCGGGTCGCCGAAGGTCTCGAAGGGAACGAAGGGGTGGAGCAGGCCGTCCTCCCCGATCCGCCGCGCGCGCAGGGGGCTCCACATGTTGTAGCAGGAGACCGTCACGGCCGAGTCGTAATCGGGGTTCTCCCGGAGAACGCGGATCCCCTCGTCGATGGTCTCGGGCAAAACGGTCGCCGCGTTGCAAAAGAGAAGGACAACGAGCTCGACCTCGCGGCCGGCCTTCGCCTCCCGCTCCCGGATCACATGGTAGCCGTGGATGTAGGCGTCCTCCCCGAGCGCCTCCTTGGTGGCCAGCTCGGGGGGGCGGACGATGATCTCGACCCCCATCTCGCGGGCGATCTCCATGAGCGCCTCATCGTCGGTCGACAGGTAGGTCCGGTCCACGCTCCGCGCGTCCACGCCGGCTTTCATCGGATAGTACGAGAGCGGCCGGCCCAGGACCGGGTAGGTGTTCTTCCCGGGAAAACCCGCGCTCCCCTTCCGGCCCAGGAGCAGCGCCGCGACGGCGCCCTCGGCAGACGGCATTTCCTTCCCCCCTCTCATCCGCTGGCGAAGACCGCGTTCTTCACCATATCCGAAGTTCCGCGGTCCTCAAATAAAGTACGAAAGTACGGGGTCGGTTGACTGTCAAAGCATTCCAGAGCCGACTCACGGCCATGTGTGGGTCTTTCATTCGCCCAATGGCCAGCACTTGGGACCGCTTCACAGCCCTTTTATGCTATTTATTCATCTCATCCATAGGTCATCTGAGAAATGTCGGTTAGAAAGTGCCTTTCAGGAGCCTCGAAATATGTTAGCCTATTCTCATGGCTAACGGTGAAAACGGGGTAGAGAGCGG
>JAZGDQ010000558.1:0-2286 GCA_036477985.1 bacterium | reverse complement strand
GAGCTTTTCGCGCGGATTCGGAAGCGGGTGGAGAGGGCCCGCGAGGCCAAGAGCGGCGGCGCCGGGGGCGGGAGAGGCGCCGGGCCGGCCGAGTGAAGTCGAGTGAAGTCTAAAGACGCGTTTTTTGAATGTGCCGAGGGGCGAGGCAATTCCCGGGAGGGGAGTCTCCTCCTAAAACAGCCGCATGGGGAAGCGGGGTTCGCGCTCGTCGAAGCGGTGGAGGCCCGCGCGGCGGGCGAGGCGGTAGGCTTCGGCCAGCTCGGGCGGGGCGAGGCGCCGGTCGAGCTCGGCGTACTTCTCCCGGTTCACTCTTCCCGCCGGGCGGTACTGGTCCATGATGTTGAGGTAGACGCCGGGGGAGATCTCCTCGGCGAGAAAGCGCACGATGGCCTCCGTCTCCTCCAGCCCGCCGGGCATGACGAGATGGCGCACGAGCAGCCCCCGCCGGGCGAGGCCGCTTTCGTCAAGCACCAGGTCCCCGACCTGGCGGTGCATCTCCTTGAGGGCGGCGCGGGCGGCCGCGGGGTAGCGCGGGGAGAGCAGGTAGCGCTTGGCGGCTTTCACCGTCCAGTACTTGAAGTCGGGCATGTAGATGTCCACCACGCCCTCCAGGAGGCGGAGGCTCTCGAGGGCGTCGAAGGCGCTGGTGTTGTAGACGATGGGGAGGCGCAGCCCGCCGCGGATGGCGTGGGGGAGGGCCTCGAGCACCTGGGGGACGACGTGCTCGGGGGTGACGAGGTTGATGTTGTGGCAACCCTGGTCCTGGAGGTGGAGCATCATGGCGGCCAGCTCCCGGGGCCGAACCTCGCGCCCGGCCTCCTGCTGGCTGATGTCGAAGTTCTGGCAGAAGACGCACCGCAGGTTGCACCAGGAGAAGAAGATGGTCCCGCTCCCCCGGCGGCCGCGCAGGCAGTCCTCCTCCCCGAAGTGGGCGAAGAAGCTCGACACCCGGGCGTAGCGGCCCGTCTTGCACACCCGCCGCTCGTCCCGCAGGCGGTCGACGCCGCAGTCCCAGGGACAGGCGCGGCAGCTCTCCAGGCCCGCCAGCGCCTCCCCGGCGCGCCGCTCCAGCTCGCCCGACTCGAAGAGATCGACGTAGGCGGGCGCCGCCTCCCGCGTCTTGGCCATGAGAGAACCTCGGTTGGGGAACCCATCCCCTGGGGGACCCATCCCCCTCGAGGGGGGCGGCCCCAATATAGCGAATCCGCCCCCGGGAGGGCATAGGGTCTTGCGCCGGGGCGCGGTTTTCTCCCGGGTTGCATCTATAGGAAAAATCTATGACATTGAGGGGTTGTGATTTAGATTTTGATGGTCGGGCGGCGGCTGGAGGTTTAATGGAAATCCGGCACCTCGAGGTGTTTTGCCAGATCGTGGAGAAGAAGAGCTTCTCCCGGGCGGCGCGGGCGCTGGGGCTCGCCCAGCCCACGGCGAGCGGGCACATCCGGGCGCTGGAGGAGGAGCTCGGGGTGCGCCTCTTCGACCGGCTCGGCCGGGAGGTCCAGCCCACCCGGGCGGGGCTGCTGCTGCTCGACTACGCCAAGCGCATCCTCCATACGCGCGAGGAGGCCTGCCGGGCCATCGAGGATTATCTGGGGATCGTCCAGGGCCATCTGGATATCGGGGCGAGCACGATTCCGGGCGGCTACCTCCTCCCGGGCCTGCTGGGCGGCTTCAGGCGCCTCCATCCGGACACCTCGGTCTCGGTTCAGATTCTCGACTCGCGCAAGGTGATCGACGGGGTGATCGAGGGCGACTTCCCCCTCGGCGTCACCGGGGCGCGCATCCAGAACGATCAGCTCGAGTTCCGCTTTTTCGCCAGCGACGATCTCGTCCTGGCCGTCCCGCCCGATCACCCCCTCGCCGGGCGCGGGCGCATCCGGGCCGACGAGCTCAACGGGGTGGAGATGATCGTGCGCGAGGAGGGCTCGGGCACCCGCTCGGTCGCCGAGGAGCGGCTCCGGGACCTGGGCTTCGACCTCGACTCCCGGGTGGTGGCCGCCGAGCTGGGCGACGCCCAGGGGGTGCGCAGCGCGATCCGGGCGGGGGTGGGCGTCTCCATCGTCTCGCGCCTGGCGGTGGAGGAGGACCTGGGCCGGGAGACCCTTCGGGCGGTGGCGATCGAGGGCTGCTCCGGCACGCGCGAGTTCTACACCGTCATCCACAAGGCGCGGAACATGAGCCCCCTGTGTCGCACCTTCCTCGAGTTCATCCAGAAGGATGTCTCCTGAGGCCGCCGTGCGGCGGGTGCGGCAGGTTTTGCCCGGGCGCCCTGGCGGCGTCAGGATT
>JAZGDQ010000557.1:0-6853 GCA_036477985.1 bacterium | reverse complement strand
GACCTGTGTCCTAGCCCCGTCGCCAACGCCGCTGGGACGGAGCGCCCGGCTCCGGGGGGCCTCCCCGGCCCGAGGACCGGCGAAGGGGGATGACGTCGGCCGAGCGGATCTCGCCCTCGGGCGCGCTCGGGCGGCCCCGGCGGCCCCTCAGCCCCCGGACGAGATGCGCCGCCCCCGCCGCCACCCTTACGATGGCGCCGAGCGCCCTCCCGGCGAAGCCGCCCGCCGCCCGCGTCCCCTCCCCCACGGCCCGGAACGCCGCGCGGCCCCCGCTCCCCCCCATCTCGCCCAGGCGCGAGGTCACCTCCCGGGCCGACTCCAGGGGACGGCGAATCTGGGCGACCACCCGGTTCAGGGTCCAGCGCAAAAAGAGGCAGAAGACGGCGGAGAGGAGGAGGAAAACCGCCAGGACCATGAGCGCCCTTTCGGGCTGGTCCACGATCATCACGCTCAGGCGGGCGATCCCGTAGAAGGCCAGGCCCAGGAGGGCCAGGAAAACGGCCACCAGGCCGCCGGACCGGTGAATCGCCCGAAACCACAAAAACATGCCGGCCTCCTCCCCCGGGTGCATCGGCGCTTTGGTCACCGCAACATACCCCAGCTTCGGCGCGGACTCCAGCGGGGCGGGGACCCCCTTCGTTGACGCGCCAGACACGCCGTTTTAAGGTCAAATCCCTTGGATGAAACCCCGCCCGGGCCGCATCCCGGCGCCGCGAGGAGAGACCGGCCTTGCTCGACATCCGCCTCCTCCGGAGCCAGCCCGAGGAGGTCGCCAAGGCCCTCGGCCGGCGCGGAGAGAAGATCGACCTCGCGCCCATCCTCGCCGCCGACGCGCGGCGGCGCGAGCTCCTCCACGAGGTCGAAAGCCGCACGGCCGAGGTCCGCAAACAGAGCAAGCGGATCGGCGCGCTCAAGCGCGAGGGCGATCCGGCCGGGGAGGCCGAGACCCTCCTGCGGGAGAACAAGCGGCTGACCGCCGAGTCCAAGGCCATGGAGGCGGAGCTGGCCGAGGTCGAGCGCAAGCAAAACGAGGCGCTCCTCCTCCTGCCCAACATCCCGCACGAGAGCACGCCGGATGGCGCCGCCGCCGAGGACAACCCCGTCGTCCGCACCTGGGGGGAGAAGCCCGAATTCGGCTTCGAGCCCGTGGCGCACGACGAGCTGGGCGCCCGCCTCGGCATTCTCGACATGAAGCGGGCGGTCAAGATCGCGGGCGCGCGGTTCGCCCTCTACCGCGGGGCGGGGGCCCTGCTCGAGCGGGCGCTCATCAACTTCATGCTCGACCTGCACACCCGCGAGCACGGCTACACCGAATGGCTCCCCCCCTTCATGGTGAACCGGGCGGCCATGACCGGAACGGGGCAGCTCCCCAAGTTCGAGGAGGACCTCTTCCGGGTGGACGGCGGCGATTTCTACCTCATCCCCACGGCAGAGGTCCCGCTCACCAACATCCACCGCGAGGAGGTCCTCGAGGGAAAGGACCTTCCCCTGAAGTACACGGCCTACACCCCCTGCTTCCGGAGCGAGGCCGGCTCCTACGGGCAGGACACGCGCGGCCTCATCCGCCAGCACCAGTTCAACAAGGTGGAGCTGGTGAACTTCAGCCGGCCCGAGACGAGCTACGAGGCCCTGGAAACCCTCACCGCCGCCGCCGAAGAGGTGCTCCGCCGCCTCGGGCTCCACTACCGGGTGGTCACCCTCTGCGCGGGCGACCTCGGCGACACGCCGGCCAAGACCTACGACATCGAGGTGTGGGTCCCCGCCCAGGGGACCTACCGGGAGATCTCCTCCTGCAGCAATTTCGAGGATTATCAGGCGCGGCGGGCGCAGATCCGCTTCCGCCCCGAGCCGGGCAAGAAGCCCGAGCTCGTCCACACCCTGAACGGCTCGGGCCTGGCGGTGGGGCGCACGGTGGTGGCCATCCTGGAGAACTTCCAGCGCGCGGACGGCTCGGTCGGCATCCCCGAGGCGCTGCGCCCCTTCATGGGCGGGCTGGAGGCCATCGAGGCCCCCTGAGCCGGCCCCGCCATTCGAAGGCCGCCTTCCCCGACGGGCGGAGGGGTGTGCTACACTTTCCCTCGGCCCGCCGCTTCGGGCGAGTCCTCACGGAGGGATGGCCGAGCGGCTTAAGGCGGCGGTCTTGAAAACCGCTGAGCGGAAGCTCCGGGGGTTCGAATCCCTCTCCCTCCGCCAGAGCCTCCGCGGGAAAGCGGGGGCGAGGGCGGACCGGGCCGAGCGAAAAAAACCGATGCGCGGGAGAGATGGCCGAGCGGCTGAAGGCGCTCGCCTGCTAAGCGAGTAGACTGGGAAACTGGTCTCGAGGGTTCGAATCCCTCTCTCTCCGCCAAATTCTCTCCGACCGCAGCCGCGCCGCCCGCCATTTTCCATGCATCCCTCACACATCGAATGGGGGGCGCAACCGGAGCCCCCGAATGAAATTTCTCGCCTCGATTTTCGTCCTCCTTCTCACCCCGGCGCTCGCCGCCGCCCAGAACATCCAGAGGGAGGACCCCGATAATCCCGTCGTCCTCGCCAAAACGAACCTCGGCGATTTCTACCTCGAGCTATTCCCCAAGGCCGCCCCGAAGACGGTCGCCAACTTCGTCGGCCTCGCCGAGGGAACCCGGGAGTTCACCGATCACAAGACCGGCAAGAAAACCAAGCGCCACTTCTACGACGGGCTGATCTTCCACCGGGTCATCAAGAACTTCATGATTCAAGGAGGCGACCCCAAGGGGAACGGAAGCGGAGGGCCGGGCTACACCTTCGAGGACGAGATCAACGCCGACGCCCTGGGCCTGGACAAGATCAAGGTCGTTCAGGAAAGCAGGGCGATTCACCCCTACCTGTTGGTGCGATCGAAGACGGACTTTCAGCGGGTCGTGCTGATGCCTCTGTTCCGGGCGATGGGCATCCGATCCCAGGAGGAGCTGGTCAAACGCACGAAGGAGATCAAGAAAAAGCTCCCCACGCTCACCATCAAGGGGGCCTACGAGAATCTCGGCTACAAGTTCAACGCCGCCCTCAAGTCGCGCCGCCCCAAAAGGGGCGCGCTCGCCATGGCCAACTCCGGCCCGGACACGAACGGCTCCCAGTTCTTCGTCAACCTGCGGGACACCCCCCACCTGACGGGCAAGCACACCGTCTTCGGAAAGGTGGTGAAGGGAATGGAGGTCGTGGAGAGGATCGGCGAGACGGAGGTCGGGCCGGGGGGCAAGCCGCTCAAGAAGGTGAAGATCATCTCCATCCGCCTTCTGAAGAAATAGCCCGCCGCGCCGCCGGGGAGATCGAGAGCAACGCGGAGCGGGCCGGGCGGGACCGATTCTCTCCGCGCCGAGGGTGTTTTTCCTCCTTCCCGGAACGGAATTTCTTTTTTTTTTACCCCCTCCCCCGCTCCTCCTGTATGATTCCGGCATGGACCCAAAATCCAGAATTCTCGTCGTCGACGACGAACCGGCGTTCCAGCGCCTCATGGAGATGACCCTGGCGGAGGCCGGGTACGCCGTCGAGGTCGCCGCGAACGGGAAGGAGGGGCTCGACGCGGCGGGCGCCTTCCTCCCCGACCTCATCCTCCTCGACGTCCAGATGCCCGAGATGAACGGCTTCGAGATGATGGAGGTCCTCCGGGAGAAGGAGGCCGGGATTCCCGTCATCATGCTCACCGGCAGGGGCTCCATTCCCGACGCCATCCGCGCCATCCGCATGGGCGCGGTCGATTACATCGAAAAGCCCGCGCCCCTCTCCCGGCTCATGCTGACGGTGGAGCGGACCCTGCGCTACGCCCGCCTCTCGGCCGAGAACGAGCGCCTCCGCCTCGCACTGGGGAGCCTCCTCCCGCCCGAGGGCCTCGTCGGCCAGAGCCCGAAGATCCGCGAGGTTCTCCACGTCGTCCACCGCATCGCGGAAACCGCCTCGAACGTCCTCATCACCGGCGAGAGCGGCACGGGCAAAGAGATCGTCGCCCGGGCCATTCACCGCGTGAGCCCCCGCCGCGACAAGCCCTTCGTCGCGGTCAACTGCTCGGCCCTTCCGGAGACCCTCCTCGAGAGCGAACTCTTCGGTCACGAGCGAGGCGCCTTCACCGGGGCCGACCGGCGGCGCAAGGGCCGGGCCGAGGCCGCCGAGGGCGGGACCCTCTTCCTCGACGAGGTGGGCGACCTCACCCTGCCCGTCCAGGTGAAGCTCCTCCGCTTTCTCGAGGAAAAGACCTTCGAGCGGGTGGGGAGCAACGAGACCCTGCGGGCGGACGTGCGGATCCTCACGGCGACGAACCGCGACCTGCTCGATCTGCTCAGGGAGGGGAAATTCCGGGAGGACCTCTACTACCGGCTCAACGTCTTTTCGATCGACCTGCCCCCGCTGCGGGAGCGGAAGGAGGACATCCCCCTCCTGGCGGCCCACTTTCTCCAAAAGAGCGCCGAGGCCAACGGCCGCGAGGGGCTCTACCTCTCGCCGGAGGGAATCGAGGCGCTCCAGCGCCGCGACTGGCCGGGCAACGTCCGCGAGCTCGAGCACGCCATCGAGCGCGCCGTCATCCTCTCGCGCAGCCCCGAGATCGGCCCCGAGTCCTTTCCGGATCGGGAGCGCCGCCCGCCCGCGGACGAAGAGAGCGAGGCGCTCCTCCCGCCCGAGGGGAGCCTCGGCGACATGCTCCGCGAAATCGAGACGCGGACCATCGAGCGGGCGCTGCGGGAGAGCGGGATGGCCCCGGCCAAGGCGGCGGCGCGGCTCCAGATCAGCGAGCGCTCCCTCCACTACAAGATGCAAAAGCTCGGGATCGAAACCCCCGGCCGCCGCCGAAGACGAAGCCACTCCACGACCCGCTGAAAAAGGGCCTAGAGCTCCCGCCGCCATTCGAGGGAGCGCGAGAGAGTCATCTCGTCGGCGAATTCGAGCTGGCTCCCCATCGGGAGCCCGTGGGCGAGCTGGGTGACGCGGACCCCGAGGGGCTTGAGGATCTTGGCCAGGTAGAGGGAGGTCCCCTCGCCCGCCATGTTCGGGTTGAGGGCGAGGATCACCTCCTTCACGCCCTCGGTCTTCACCCGGTCCACCAGGTTCGCGATGGTGAGGTCCTCGGGGTTCACTCCGTCCAGGGGGGAGATCACCCCCAAGAGGACGTGGAAGCGCCCCCGGAACCCGCCCGTCCGCTCGATGGAGAAGACGTCGGCCGGCTCCTCGACGATGCACAGGATGTCCGGGTCCCGGCCGGCGCAGGCCTGGCAATTCTCTCCCCCCGCCTCCCCCTCCACCAGCATGGCGCACCGGCTGCAAAGCCCCACCCGCTCGTGGAGGGAGCCCGCGGCGGCGGCGATGCGCCCGGCGGCCTCGGGGTCCTTGGAGAGGAGGTGAAAGACGATGCGCTGGGCGCTCTTGGGCCCGATGCCGGGAAGGCGGCGGAAGGCGTCGATGCATTCCTGGATGGCGGGAAACCGGCTGAAGGGCAAGCCTCGCGCTCCCATTCCGGGGAAGGGAAACCCTCCGGCGTCACCTCCCCAAGGCGAACGCCAGGTACAGGATCACGATCAGGGCGGCGAGGGCGAGGAGGGGGCCGAAAACCTTCTTGCCGATGTCCGAGCGGTGGCCGCAGGCGGGGCAACGGTAGTAGCGGAAATTCTCGCGCGGCCCCCGGTAGCCGCAGCGGCCGCAGAGGGCGGTGGCGAAGTGCGCGCCGCAGGAGGGGCAGACCAACTCGCCCGGCGTCACCGATGTTCCGCACTTGCCGCACTTCAATCCGGAGCTCGCAAGGGAGCCCATCCGCGCCATGGCCGCCCCCCGCTAGAAGAGGCCCGGAATCCCGAGGCCGCCGGTCACCTTCTTCATCTCCTCGGCGAGCATGTCCCGGCCCTTCTTGATGGCCTCGTTGCAGGCCGCCCGGACGAGGTCCTCGAGCATCTCCACGTCTTCCGAATCGACGACCTGGGGCTCGATCTTGACCGAGAGAATCTCCCCCGCCCCGTTGGCCGCGACCGTCACCATTCCTCCCCCGGCCGACGCCTCGACCCGGCGCCCGGCGGCCTCCTCCTGAATCTGGGCCATCTTCTCCTGCATCTGCCGCGCCTGCTTCATCAGGTTTCCGAGCCCGCCTTTCAAGATCACCGCTCCTTCTGAGGGTTCCGGCGCCGGGGAGAGCCCCCGCCCCTGGAACGCAAGGGCCGAATGGTCACGACATTCCCGTTGAACAGATCCACCACCTCCTGGATGACCGCCTCCTCCTCCTTCCGGCTCGAGTCCGCCTCTTTCTTTCGGCCCGCGCCGGGCTCGGCGGAGAGGTCGCCGCCCGGGAAAACCTCGTCGGAATCGTCGCCCTCGCCGGCCTCTTCCACCACCACTTTGGCCGGCCAGGGGGAGTGGGCGGAGAAATAGCTCTCGATGTTCTTGGCCGCCTCCACGATGAGGTCATGCGCGGCGGCGTGGCCGTTCCCGGCGGCGGGGCGGAGTCCCACCCTCCCCTCCGTCCCCAGGTCCACCTCGACGCCCTGGAGCGCCCCCTGCTGGGAATGGCGCAGGGTCTGGAGGGCCTCCTCCCAGATCCGCCGCGCGCGGACGGGGTCCCAGGCGGGGGCGTCGACCGCGAGGGCGGCGCGCGGGGGAGAGGTCGAAGGGGCCGGGGGCGAAATCCCGCCCCCCGGAGGTGACCCGCCCCCCGGAGGTGACCCTCCCCCCGGGAGGGTCCCTCCCTCCGGGAGGGTCCCACTGCCCCGGGGGGGCGCGGCGCCGGGCGCGGGGCCCGACGCCGGCCGGGATGCCGGCGGGTGACCCTCCCTCTGGGAGGGTCCGGCGCTTCCCTCGGCGGCGGAGCGCCCGGGGGGCGGGACCCTCCCGGGGGGCGGGACCCTCCCGGGGGGCGGGACCC
>JAZGDQ010000556.1:0-3227 GCA_036477985.1 bacterium | reverse complement strand
CGCCGTCCTCCTCGGCTCCCAGGCCCGCTTCACCGCCCGGGTCATCGCCGGGCTCGGCGCCTGCCGCATCATCGCGCGCATCGGCATCGGGGTGGACAACATCGACCTCGAGGCGGCCCGGAGGAAGGGGATCGCCGTCACGAACGTGCCCGACTACTGCATCGACGAGGTGTCGGACCACGCCATGGCCCTCATCCTCGCCTTCGCCCGCAAGCTCGACACCGGCGCGGCCGAGGTGCGGGCCGGCGGCTGGGGGGTGGGCCCCGTGCGGCCCCTCCAGCGCCTGAACGAGACGACGCTGGGCATCGCCGGCATCGGGCGAATCGGCGCCGCCCTCGTCCGCAAGGCGCGCGTCTTCGGGATGCGGATTCTCGCCCACGACCCCTACGCCTCCGAGGCCGTCTTCCGCCGCCTGCGGGCCGAGAAGGCCACCCTCGCCCGGCTCCTCAAGGAGGCCGACTACCTTTCCCTCCACGCCCCCCTCACCGCCAAGACGCGCGGGATGATCGGCGCCGCCCAGCTCGCCCGGATGAAGCCCGGCGCCGTCCTCGTGAACGTGGCCCGCGGGGAGCTGATCGACGAAAAGGCCCTCGCCTCGGCCCTTCGGCGCGGGCGGATCCGCGGGGCGGGGCTGGACGTCCTCACCGAGGAGCCCCCGCGCAAGGGACACCCCCTCGTGAAGCTCCCCAACTGCTTCGTCACCCCCCACAGCGCCTGGTACAGCACCTCCGCCGAGGTGGAGCTGCGGAGCAAGGGGGCGGGCGAGGTCCTGCGGATGCTCCAGGGGAAGAAGCCGAAATACCGACTCGTCTAACGCCATCACCTCGAGGAAGCCATGGAAAAAGTCCGCACCCTGATGGAGCTCACCAGCCCCGAGGTGGAGAAGATCCTCACCGGGACCCGCCTCGCCATCCTCCCCCTCGGCAGCGTCGAGCAGCACGGCGGCCACCTCCCCTGCGGCACCGACTACTACGCCGCCGACAGCCTGGCCCGGCGGGTCGCCTCCCTCACCGGGGGCCTCGTCGCCGACTTCTGCCCCTACGGCGTCACCCCCCTGCACATGGGCTTCGCCGGGACCGTCACCCTGCGGGCCGAGACCATGATCGCCTTCTTCATGGACGTGTGCGAAAGCCTCCACCGCCACGGCGCGCGCCGCTTCGTCTTCCTCAACTGGCACGAGCGGAACATCCCCGCCATCGAGATCGCCGCCGAGCGCGCCCAGGTCGAGCTGGAGGACACCCGCGTCCTCATCGTGCACGCCTGCTTCATCGCCCAGGAGATGTTCGGGGAGAAGGTGGGGCTCACCCACGGCGGGGAGCTCGAGGTGCTGCCCATCCTGGCCGACCACCCCGAGCTGGTCCACCTCGACCGGGCGACCGACGCCTCCCCCCTCGGCGAGAGCGCCGCCAAGGACAAGGAGCGCAGGACGCGCGCGGTCTACCCCGTGCCCCGCGACGTGCGCGACATGTATCCCTCGGGGTGGTACGGGGTCATCGAGGACACCTCGCCCGAGCGGGTGAAGGAGGTGATGGAGGGAATCTCGCGGGACGCCGCCGAGCGGATCAAAGCCTACTTCGAGATCTAGCCATCCTTAAGAAGGAGAGACAACACCGTAGCCGGCGGCCCGCCAGGCGGTCATTCCCCCCGTCACGTTGCGGACGTTGCGGAAGCCGTGGCGGCGCAGGAGGCTCGTCCCCGTGCTGCTCCGCAGCCCTGTGGCGCAGACGAGGGCGAGGCTCTCCTCCCGGGGAAAGGGGAATTCCACCGCCCGGTCTCCCATGGACTTGAAGTTCATGTGGCGGGCCCCCTCGATGTGGCCCTCCGCCCACTCCCCGTCCTCCCGCACGTCCACCACGCGCCAACCATTCTCCTTCGTCCCCCCAAGGCGCTCGCGGAGCTGACGGACCGTCACCTGGGGGAGGGTGTCGCAGGAAAGACCCTCCCCGATCCAGGCGCCCATCCCGCCCGCAATGAAGCCCTCGACCTGAAGGTCCAGCCCCACGAAAGCCATCTTGTGGAGGGCGCGGCTCGCGTCCGCGTCACTTTCGCCAACGAGGAAGATCGGGGTCTCAGGGCCGAGAACCCATCCGATCCGCTGCTCGAACTCGGAGCTCGACAATTGAACGTTGATCGCCCCCGGGATGTGACCCGCGCCGAAGGCGCCGGGTTCGCGCATGTCAATCACGCGGCGCCCGGGGTCCGCCGCGAGCCGCTCCTCCGCCTCCTGGGGCGTGAGCGCGGGCGGGGCGGGATCTTCCATCGTGAGGGGAAGGCGTCCCTGGTTGATGGCGACGATCTGGTCGATGTTCGCGGGCCGCGCAGGCTGGCCTTCGACCATGTAGCGGATGAAGGAGGCGCGGTCCTTCTTCCCGAATGCGTGAGAGTGGCGCCTTTCGAACCCGAGGGAGGTGGCAAACTTGCCACTCAGGGATCGTCCTCAGGTGGAGCCCCCCACATGGCCGGGATAGACCTCCACATAGTCCGGGAGGCCGGCCACCCGGGGGAGAGCCACGTCGAAGAGGGTCTCCGCACCCTCCTCGCCGGCCTGGGCCAGGTCGGGCCGCGAAATGTCGCCCACCAGAATGAAATCGCCCGTGCACAGCATCCAGGGTTCGGGCGAGCGGGACAGATCGGAGACCGCCACGATGATGTGCTCGGGGCGGTGGCCCGGGGTGTGAAGAAATTCAAGGCGAACGGAGCCGAGCGAGATTGCGTCGCCGTCCTTCACGCGCGTGGCCGGATACAGCACTTCCGCTCTTTCGTGGAGGAGGAGCTCCGCCCCCGTGTCTCCCACCAGGCGGCGGGCGCCGGAGACGTGGTCTGCGTGGCTGTGGGTGTCGATCACATAGCGGATGCGGACCTCATGCTCGCGGGCAACCCGCACGAAAGGCTCCGGATTCCAGAGCGGATCGATGACGGCGCATTCTCCGGAAGTCGGACAGCCGACAACGTAGGACGCACAACCTGTCTCTTTGCGAACGACCTGCTCGAAAAACATCGTCCCCTCCCCGAGTGAAGTCCGGGCGGAGAAACCGGCCGCATCCCGAGCATTATAAGAGACCGCGGCGCCGGCCGCAGGAAAAAAATGCGGAACATGTGGGGTCCGGCTTTCTGTTTATTTTTCAATTGGAAAGCCGACGATGCTGCCCCACTCGGTCCAGGAGCCGTCGTAGATGCGGACGTTCTTGTAGCCCAGCAGGTGGTGCATGGCGTACAAGGCGATCGTT
>JAZGDQ010000555.1:0-7671 GCA_036477985.1 bacterium | reverse complement strand
AGGGAGCCGCCTTCCGTCGGGGGCGGGAGCCGGGCTGGCGGGGGGGGCGGGCAAAATGGTATGTTTTGACCGAGCTATTCTCATTTTGCGATGACGAGGCCGCCGATGGAACCCGACTGGCAAGAGCGCCACTTTCTGCGATTCAAAGCCCCGCCCGCGGAAAACGGCGACTCCCCCCTCTCCATCTACATCCCCGACCTGGCGGAGGGGCCCGTGACGCTGCTCAACTTCAGCTCGGGCGGCTTCCTCATCTCCCTCTCCACCTCGCCCCCGGAGCCTCCCCGGCCGCCCTTCACCTGCTCCATCTGGGTGCACGACATCTCGCTGACCGAATTCAAGGCGGAGATCGTCTGGGTCCGCCCGAACGAAGACGACCCTGCCACCTGGGCCGTCGGCGTCTCGGTCGATATGCCCGAGGACAAGCGCGATCACTACGCCTCCCTCCTCACGGCCATGCTCAACGGCGACCGGCCCGAGGCCTGAGCCCCCCGAATCCGCCCCGCGTCTTTTGGAGGCCTGGGACCTTCCTATGGAAAGGTCCCACCTTTTCTGCAGAAAAGGTTCCAGAGGGTTTTGATTCCTACGGAGCCGCCGTCTTCACCTCCGCCTTCTTCCCCCGTACCAGAGGCGGGGGCGGTTGACCTTGCGCAGGTTCGCCGCGAGGTGGTGGACCAGCTCGGGGTTGCCCACCAGGAGGGCGCGCCGCCAGCGGCGCACGTCCTCCAGCCGCCGGGGGCCGCCGCCCGCCGGGAAGAAGGACTCGAAGGGCGCCCAGCGGTCGGCGCCCGGAAGGCGCAGGAGGGGGAGTCCGCCCGCCTCGCGGACGAGGAGGACGCCGGCGGCCGCGTCCCAGATGCTGGGTCCCCCGAAGAGGGCGTAGTGGAGGCCCCCGCGCGCCACCAGGGCCAGCTCGTAGGCGATAGAGCCGGGGGCGCGCACCTCGCCCAGGTTCGAGCGGAGCGGCCCCGTCGGGCGGTACTGGGTCCAGTAGGCGGCGGGCAGGCTCGCGATGCGCCGCCCCGTGGGGCGCTCATCCTCGGCCACCTGGATCTTCCGCTCCCCGAGGAAGGCGCCCCCGCCCTCCCAGGCGCGGTAGACCCTCCCCCCTTCCGTTCCTCCTTCGCCTCCACCGGACGCCTCCGGCGTGAAGATCGCCCCCGCCACGGGCCGCCCCTCGCGGAGGACGGCCACCGAGCAGGCCCACACCGCCATGCCGTTGAGGAAGTTCTTCGTCCCGTCCAGGGGGTCGAGCACCCAGAGATGCTCGGGCGCCGTCCGCTCCCCCTCCTTCTTCGCCTCGGCCTCGTCCTTGGGCTTCTCCTCCCCGAGGACGGCGTGGCCGGGATAGCGAGCGCCGATGGCGCGGGTGAGGAGGTCCTGGCTGGCGCGGTCGGCCTCGCTCACCGGGTCGGTCTTGGCCTTGTTCTTGTAGTCCACCTCGACGCGCTTCCCGAAGAGGCCGAGGAGGAGGCGGCCCGCCTCGGCGGCGAACTCGGCCGCCGCCCCGGCCATCTCCTCGGGGGAGGGGGGAGAGGAGGGGGCCATCAGTCCGTCTCCAGCGGGGGGACGTCGTAGCGGTCGGAGAGGTCTGCGAGCTCGCTCATCCGCTCGTGCGAGAGGGGGATTCCCTCCGCCCGGCGCCGCTCCTCCTCCTCCATCTCGATCTCCCCCGGCATCCAGATCCGGTCCGTCCCGGCCGCCTTGGGCGAGTCGCGCAGGAGGCCCGCGAGGGCGTTCACCGCCGCGCGGAACGCGGGGAGGGGAATGAGGGCGTCGATCCGCAGGGCGGCGAAGAAGTGGGTCACCCGGCTCGGGCCCGACATGTCCATGAGCCCCACGATCTCGTGGCTGTGGCCCCCGCCCGCCAGGGCGCCCAGGACGGCGTCGATGGCGGCCGAGAGGCCGCTCCCCTTGTGGGCGGCGATGGGGGAGAGGGAGCCGCTCTCCAGGATCGCGTCCGGATCGGTCGAGGGCCGCCCCTCGGCGTCCACCCCCCAGCCCTCGGGGATCTCGCGCCCCGCGCGGGCGGCCTCGATGAGGTAGCCGCGCGCGACGGCGCTCAGGGCCATGTCGAGAAGCATGGGGGGATCGCCCGGCACGGCGATGGCGATGGGGTTGTTTCCCAGGAGCCTCTGGCGCCCCCCGTGGGGGGAGATGACGCGCACGGTGTTCGTCGTGACCAGTCCCGCCATGTTCCGCTCCAGGGCCATGGAGGCGTAGGGGGCGGCGGCCCCGAAGTGGTTGCTCTCCTTGAGGAGGACGACGCCGACGTTGTGCGCCTCGGCCCGCGCGAGGCACTCCTCCATGGCGCGGCGGGCGACGACCTGGCCCATCCCGTTGTCCCCGTCCAGCAGGGCGAGGGCGCCGGCGTCCTTCACGACCCGCACCCGCGGCTTTGGGTTCACCACCTCGTTCTCCAGCCGGCCCACGTAGTTCACCAGGCGGATGACGCCGTGGCTCGTCACCCCGCGCAGCTCGGCCCGGACGAGGGTCTCGGCGCACCACTCGGCGTCATCGGGGGGCAGCCCCGCGCGGGTGAATATCTCGGCCACGAAGCGCTGCAGGGCGCCGGGCCGCACGATCTGGGTCATTCCGCCTCCCGTGTGAAGAGAAAGGCCGCGCCGCGCCGGACGTGCTCCCCCCGATCCACCTCGGAGAGGAAGTCCGCGCGCGAAACCGACCAGCGGTCCACCTCGGGCAGGGGGCGCCCCTCCCAGCCTTTCGCGCGCCAGAGGGTCTCGCTCCCCGCGAAGCCGGGCCCGGTCTGGACCACGGCCAGGTGCCAGCGGACCCCCCGGTCGGCCAGGATGGCGGCCTCGCCGCCCGCGTCGAAGGGGAGCCAGCAGGTGAGAACGAGATCGGGACGGTGGCGCGCGAGGGCGGCGGAGGCGCCGAGGGGGGCGATCCCCTCCCCGCCCTGCGGGTCGGTCATGACGAAGGGGAGACCGCGCGCGCGCAGGGCCCGGCCGAGGACGCCCGCTCCCGCCCCGGCCTCTAGGGGCCGCGCCGCCCCCAGGGGCCGCAGGACGGCGGCGAGGGCGTCCACCCACTCGCGCACCGGGAGCTGGAAGATCCCCTCCGCCTCGCACCAGGGGAGCCAGCCCCCGCCGCGCTCCTCTTCGGCGAGGCGCCCGAGGGCCTCCTCGTAGGAGGGGAGGGCGGCGCCCTCTCCGGCCTCCCCGGGCGGCGCGGCTCCTTGCTGCGGCCCCACCCTTGCCGCTCCCAAGCCGCCCCTAGACGCTCGGGCCGACGCGGTTGATGGCGAAGGCGTTGTCCTCGCGCAGGACCTCGGCCTTGGTCAGCTTCCCGCTCGCCACGTCGATCACCTCGTCGTACACCCGGCGGCCGGCCGTCTCGATGGACGCGCCCTCGAAGATGTCGGTCACCGCGACGTCGGTCGTATCGGCCTGAAGGCGCGCCGAGACCGGGTTGCCCGTGATGCGGATGGTGCTCATCAGGGGATGGTTGATGGTGTGCCCGCCCCCGGTCGAGAAGATGAGGACCTGGGCGCCGCCGGCGCAGATCCCGGTGATGGACTCCCCCCCGTGGCCCGGGGTGTCCATGATGTGGAGCCCGCTCTTGCGGCCCGCGCGCCGGGCCCAGGGGATGACGTCCACGATGGGGGCCGTGCCGGCCTTCTGGATGGCGCCGAGGGATTTCTCCTCGATGGTGGTGAGGCCGCCCTCCATGTTGTCGCCCGTCGGCTGGCTTCCGCGCATGTCCACCCCGCAGGCGAGGATGCGCTCCTCCATCTCCTCCACCATCCGCCAGATGCGCTTGCCCAGGGCGGGCCGCACGCACTTGGCGGCGAGAACGTCCTCCCCCCCCATCATCTCGGTCGTCTCGGCCAGGAGGGCGCGCCCGCCCAGGCGGACGACCTGATCGGTCACCCAGCCCGTCGCCTTGTTGTGCGAGAGGCCCGAGGTGGTGTCCGAGGTGCCGCAGTTGAGGCCGAGCAGGAGCTTGCGGACGGAGACCTCCCGGCGGCGCTCGGTCGTGAGCTCGCGCAGCATCTCCATCCCGAGGCGGGTGGCCTTGGCGGTCGACTCGATGGCGCCCCCGCTCTCGCGGATGTTGATGGCCTCGACCCGCTTGCCGCTCTTGGCGATCTCGTGGGCGATCTCATCGGCCGTGCAGCCCTCCTCGCGGTGGTGGTCGATGACGATGACGGCGCCCGCGTTGGCGTTCACCCCGTGGCCCACCAGGGTCTCGAAGGTGCGCTTCAGGTCGGGCCCGATCTGGCAGCGGCCGAGGGGATGGGTGATGGCCACCGAGTGGCGAAGGGTGCGGGCGACGCGCTCGCAGGTGGGGTTGGCGTACAGCGTGCCGCTCAGGAAGAGGAGGTAGTTGCGCGCGCCCACGTCGCCGTTCTCGCGGGGGTAGCCCCACCAGGTCTTGCGCAGGGGCGGAGTGCGGCGGACGGCTCTTTTCTTTCGGGTCTTGGCTCGGGTGGCCATCTGGCGCCTCTCCTCAGCTGTTCTTCCCGAGGTCCCCGCGTCCGCGGTTGCTCTCGAGATTGTGGACGTGAATGTAGTCGCCGACCTTGATGTCCCGGGTCGCCGAGCCGATGGAGAGGCCGTACTTGAGGCAATGGTCTCCCTTCTTCATGGCCTTGATGCAGATCTTGTGGGCGTAGGGGATGGGCTGGGTCGCTTTTATCGTCTTCCCCTTGCGGCCGTTCAGCATGAACTGGACCGCCCCGCCGCGCTTGACGGCGGAGAGGCAGGTGGCCACGTGGTCCTTCTTGTCGATGATCATGGCGATGACGGGCATGGAGCCTCCTCACGAAACGCGCGCTGCCGGAATCCGGATCGCACGGCGTGCACGGCCCCCCGCGGCCGGCCCCTCCCGGCGATCGGTTGTTCGCTGCGCCCCCAAGGTAACGCAAGCCTCCCCGCCGGTTCAAGGATGGGGCGCCTCAGGCTTCTCCCGGAGTCAGGCGGCCGGAAGGGGAGCGATGTCCAGCTCGGCGGCGATCCGCCCGAGCTCCTCGAAGAGGGGGCCCTTGAGGCGGATCCCCTCGGCGAGGGCGCGGCGGTAGCGGCGGTGGGCGCCCTCGCCCGGAATCCGGATCTCCTCGAAGCCCGGGGCGAGGTCGGAGGCCTTCATCCGCGCCACCGTCTCGTCCACGGCGGCGGCGTAGTCCCCCCCCAGGCAGCGGGCCGGATCGATAGCGATGGCGAGCAGGGGGAGGGAGAAGGGCTCGCCGGCCTCCACCCAGTCGGGCTGATCGGCGTCGGGCCCGTTCCCGGAGAGGGCGGCCGTGAGGAAGCTGAACATGAGGGCCAGGCCGTAGCCCTTGTAGCCCCCGAGGGGGAGCATGGTCCCCTTGGCGGCGCGGGCGGCGTCGGTGGTCGGCTCCCCCTCGGGGTCGAGCGCCCAGCCCTCCGGGATGGGCTCTCCCGCCTTGGCGGCGAGGAGCACCTTGCCGCGCGCCACCTTGCTCGTCGCCATGTCGAAGATGATCGGGTAGTCCTGGTTCGAGGGGACGGCGAAGGCGATGGGGCCGTTCCCCAGGAGGCGCCCGGCCCCGCCCCAGGGGGCGAGGTTGGCCACCGCGCCGCTGATGACGATGCCGATCATCCCGCGCTGGAGGGCGAGGGCGGCGAGGTAGCCGATGTGGCCGGTGTGGGAGGTGCGCCGGATGGCGGCGGCCCCGATTCCGCCCGCGGCGGCCTTGTCCATGGCGGCCTCGACGGCCCGGCGCGCCACGACGGCGCTCATTCCGAAATCGCCGTCCAGGAGGGTGAAGGCCGGAAGGTCGGTGACGGTTTTCACCTGCGGCCTGGGGTTCACCGTGCCCGCCCGCAGGCGCTCGGCGAAGACCCCGAAGCGGACGCAGCCGTGGGAGACCACCCCGCGCAGCTCGGCGTCCACCGTCTGGGCGGCGCACTGGGCGGCGTCCTCCTCCGGCAGGCCGAGGGCGGCGTAGGCCCGCTGGAGGAAATCATGGAGCGCCTCCGCCCCCACCCTGACCTCTTCCATCTCCCCCTCCTCCCTCTCCCCGGCGCGCGCGCGAACCCCGGTCCGCCTTGGCCGGGGCGATGATCGGTGCTAGACATAGGGTTTCGAGACAACCCCGAGTCTGCCTTGCCCCGTGGAGGTCGCGCAAGCATGAAGGCGTGGCGATTCTATGCATTCGGGGACATGCGCCTGGACGAGGTGCCCGACCCGGCCCCGCGGCCGGGGTGGGTCGTCTGCCGCATCCGGCGCGTCCAGCCGAGCATCACCGACGTGCAGCGCGCCCAGGGGGTGCAGACGATCAACTCCAAGCTCCTGCGCGAGCAGCTCGAGGCGCACGCCCCCGTCCAGCTCCTGGGCCACGAGATGAGCGCCGAGGTCGTGGCCGTGGGGGAGGGGGTGGCGGATCTCGCCCCGGGCGACGTGGTCTGCACCTCGGGCCACGTCCCCTGCGGCGCGTGCGCCTGGTGCCGCGCGGGGCGCGACGCCTGGTGCGAGGAGAAGCTCCACGTCGGGATCAACACCCCGGGCGCCTTCGCCGAGATGATCGCCGTGCCGGCGGGCGGGCTCGTCAAGGTCGCCTCCGGCCTCGACGACGCCTCGGTCGCCTGCCTCCAGCCCCTCTCCTCGGCCGTCGCCGCCATCCGCGACGCGCGCCTCCAGCCGGGCGAGACGGCGGCCATCACCGGGCAGGGGGTGATGGGCCTCTACATCCTCCAGGCGGCGCGCACCTGCGGCGCCGCCGCCGTCTACGTCTGCGACTTGAAGGAGGAGTGCCTCGCCCTGGCCCGCGGCTTCGGGGCCGACGTTGCCGTCGACGCCAGAAAAGAGGACCCCGTTGCCCGGGTGCGCGAGCTGACGGGGGGGAAGGGCGTGGACGTCGTCTTCGAGTGCGCCGGGGGAAACCCGGACCAGGGGCTGGCGGGCCACGCCACCCTCCACCAGGCGATGGAGATGGTCCGCCTCGGGGGGCGCGTCATGCAGGTGGCGGGACTCGTCGGGGAGGTGCGCCTGGACCCGGTCTTCCTGCGCAGCGCGGGGATTCAGTGGATCTTCCCCGAGGGGCACGGGCGCGACACGATAGAGCTCGGCGCGAGCTGGGTGGCGAGCGGGCGGATCGACGTCCGCTCCCTCGTCACCCACGAGGTCCATGGAATCGAAAAGCTTCCGGAGGCCATGGAGATCACCCAGAACAAGGCCAAGTACAAGGCCACGAACCCCTGTCAGGTCGTCCTGGCGTAGCGGGCCGGCGGGCCTATCGAGGAAATTTGAAAAGGAGACGGAAATGGAGCTTGGATTGAAGGGAAAGCGCGCCATCGTCACGGGAGGAAGCCGGGGCATCGGCCGCGCCATCGCCCTGGTGCTCGCGGCCGAGGAGGCCCGGGTGTGCGTGACGGCGCGCGACGAGGCTCTCCTCGAATCCGCGGTGAGCGAGATTGACGCGGCCGGAGGGGAGGGGATGTACGTCTCCGCCGACCTGACCTCTCTCGATGAGTGCAAAAAGGTGGTGGACGCGGCCGCGGAGAAATTCGGGGGCGTCGACATTCTCGTCAACGTCGCCGGCGCCGCCAAGGGAGGGGACGTTCTCGACATCGACACCGGGTTTTTCGACCACGCCCTCGGCCTGAAGACTTACGGGTATCTCCGCCTCGCCCAGCTCGTCGTTCCCCACATGAAGAAAAACGGATGGGGGCGGATCATCAACATCGC
>JAZGDQ010000554.1:0-7619 GCA_036477985.1 bacterium | reverse complement strand
TCCCCTCCCGCAATCCCGGGAGGGCGGGCCGCCTGAAATTGATCCCAGCCGGATGAGAAATCCCATTCCCTCTGGCTTGGTTATCCATGGGTTTCGTTCGCCATCCCCGCGTGCAATTCCGGGGCCGCCCGGCTTTCCAAAACCACCTCAATTTGCTTAAATCAGGCCGTCGGTTCGTCCCTCTTATTCCCGAAAATTCACCGCCTCCCGCCTTCCGGGGGGAGACAGCCAGGAGAGAGAGCGAATGATCCGGAAACTCCGCACCCAGCGCGACAACCAGCAGTGGATGCTCGACCTGGCCCTCAACATGCGCGGCCGCGTTCAGAACTTCGAGCGCGACTACCTCGAGGTGCCCAAGCGCGCGCACAACTACCAGATGCTGCCCAAGGTCTGGCGCGAGGCGGGCGAGCGCCACGAGGCCCTCGCCAAAAAAGCCCAGGCCGAGGGCTTTTCGGCCACCGCCACAGAGCACTACGACCACGCCATCGAATCCTACCGGATGGCGCAGCACCCGATCTTCTACGACGACAACCCGGTGAAGATCTATCTGTGCGGCAAGCTGAACGAGATGGTGGACCGGCGCTCGGAGTGCGCCTCCTATCCCATCGAGCGCGTCGAGGCGCCCTTCGACGACGGGAAGACGATATCCTGCCTCCTCCATCTCCTCCCCGACCGGCGCAAGGCGCCCTGCATCATCTACGTGCCGGGCATGGACCAGACGAAGGAGGTCTTCCCTTTGGCGCGGCGCAACGTCGCCGCCGAGCGGGGCTTCCACGTCCTCGCCATGGACGGGCCCGGGCAGGGGAACTCGAACATCCAGAAGATCCGCGCCGTCGGGGACAACTACGAGCGCGCCGGCGCGGCGGTGATCGACCACCTGCTCGGGCGCGAGGAGATCGATCCCTCCAAGATCGCGATCTACGGCATCAGCATGGGAAGCTACTGGTCGCTCCGCCTGGCGAGCTACGACCGCCGCCTGGCGGCCGTGGCGAGCGCAGTGGCCTGCTTCAACCCGAACAACACGATCTTCACCCAGTCCTCCCCGCGCTTCAAGCAGGTGTTCATGTACATGGCCGGAATGGACGACGAGGAGGAGTTCGACGAGATGGCCCGCGGCATGACGGTGAAGGGATACATGGACAAGGTGGAGTGCCCGACCCTCCTCGTCACCGGGGAGTTCGACCCCCTCTGCCCGCTCGAGGACGCCATCGAGGTGTACGAGGACCTCACCTGCGCGAAGGAGATGTGGGTGTTCGAGAACCAGTTCCACCCCCTGGTGAGCCTGAACAACCTGGGCGGGCTGGACAACCACCAGTACATCCTCGATTGGCTCCAGCGCACCCTCATGGGCCCGGGCGTCCCCGCCGGCCACGAGCGCGTCGCCTACGTGCGCGAGAATGCCGAGGGCCCCTTCGGCGACTGCGAGTGGACCCCGACGGTCAAGCCCGGCCAGGCCTATTTCTAGGGATCGCCCCGCCGGGCAGGGGGGGCGCCTCCGGGCGCCGCCCCGGCTCCGGCCCTTTTCCGAAGAGAATCACCGCCTTCCTCCTCCCCCCGCCGGCCCCGCTCCGGCGGAGGGCGGGGGGAGGAGGGGAGAGAGGGGAGAGGAGAGGGTGAGAAGCGGAATGCGTCTTTGAACCCTCTCGCCGCCGTTGCGCTCGCCGCCGCCTCGGCGATCCTCTTCGGGATCTTCAGCGTCCTCGCCCGGCGGGCGATGACCTCCTCCTCGGCCTTCGCGGGCGCCCTGATCAGCTTCGGCGTGGGCCTGCCCATCCTGGCCGCGCTCTCCCTCGTCTTCTCCTCCTGGCGCGCCCTCACCCTCGAGGCCGCCCTTTGGTTCGCCCTGGGAGGCGTGCTCGCCCCCGGCATGGCCCGGTGCTTCCTCTTCCTGGGCATCCGCTACATCGGGGTGGGGCGCGCCATGCCGATGGCGACGATCACGCCCTTCCTCTCCACCCTGGTGGCCATCCTCTGGCTCGGGGAGGCGCCGGGCCCGGCCGTCCTCGCGGCCACCGTCTTCGTCGCGGCCGGCTGCGTCCTCCTCTCCATGAAGCCGGTGGGGGACGCCGACTGGCGGCGCATCTTCCTCCTCCTCCTCGCCGCCCACGCCGTGGTGATGGCCTTCTCGGCGACTTTGCGCCGCGTCGCGCTGGAAGCGCTGCCCGATCCGATCATCGGGGCCACGATCGCCACCGCGGTTTCGATTCCCACCCTACTCCTCTTCCTCCCCTTCCTGCCCAAGGAGGAGCGGTTCCGGGTGGACCGCCGGGGGCTGCGCACGTTCCTGATCTCGGGCGTCCTGAACACGGCGGCCTTCCTCTCCTTCTTCTGGGCGTTTCAGTACGGGGAAGTTTCGGTCGTGGTGCCCGTCGGCTACTCGGCCCCGCTCTTCTCCCTTCTCTTCGCGCGCCTGTGGCTCAAGGACGTGGAGCGGATCACCTGGCAGAAGTGGACGGGGGCCCTGCTCCTCATCTCGGGGGTGGCGACCATCGTGTGGAGCACGGTGTGAGGCCGGGCCCTCGGGAAAAGGAGGAGGAGGAGAAAAGGAAAGGGGAGAAGAAGAAAAAAACTTCCGGGGGCCGCCCTCAGGGCTTCGGCTTCCACTCGCTCGCCATGGTCTGGGCCTCGACGATCTGCTCGGGCGTCATCTGCTTCGACACCGTGTCGCGGATCAGCTTGGCCCGCTTGTTGCCCTGGGCCGCGGCCAGGTTGTTCCACATGTGGGCGAGCACGAAATTCTTCGGCACCCCCCTTCCGTGAAAGTACATCACGCCCAGGTTCGACTGGGCGGGCGCGTTCCCCTTCTCGGCGGCCATCTTGTACCACTTGAGGGCCTCATCGAAGTTCTGCGCCACGCCCCGGCCGTAGTAGTGCAAGTCGCCCAGGTTGGACTGGGCCAGGGCGAATCCCTGCTCGGCCGCCCTCCTGTACCAAAACAAGGCGTCGGGGTAGCTCTGGGAGACCCCTTTCCCCCTTTCGTACATGTAGGCGAGGTTGAACTGGGTTTTGGCGTGGCCCTGCTCGGCCGCCATCCGGTACCACTTGACCGCCTCTCTGTAGCTCTGCAGGACCCCCTTGCCCTGGTGGTACATCATGCCGAGACGCAACTGGGCCTTGACGTTGCCCTGCTCGGCCGAAAGACGGTACCACTTCTCCGCCTCGAGGAAGTTCTGAACGACTCCCCGGCCCTCTTCGTTCATCGTGCCGAGCATGAGCTGGGCGGCGGCCTCGCCCTTCTCGGCGAGGGGGCGCAGCTTCCGGAGCGCGCGCCGGTACTCGCCCCGCTTGTAGGCCGCCATCCCCGGGAGGGATTGGGCGTCCCCCGCCCTTTGGGGCCCCTTCATCCCCTCCGCCCCCCATGCGGCCGGAGCGAGGAGGAGGGCCGCTACTGCAAGTGTGGTTAAGGATATCTTACGGATGGTCGGCTCCTCCCTCTTCCGCACCCGAATAGGGGGAGCGCCCCCGCCGGCGATCGGTGCGCCGGGGGGCGCCGAGCGAACGGGTGTGCATTCAACGGTGCGCCTTCTCTTAGCCTCTTAGCGTGACTCCTAGTGTACACCCTTCGCGCCGCATCTCAACCGCGGCCAACCCTTCCGTTCCGCCTTCGGCCGCTCGCCGGGGCCGCCAAGCGGCGGGGGCGCTTGTGAGGAATTCTGGGATTTTCGAAATATAATTTCCTGGATTTCAGACTTTCCCCTTTGTGTCACTCTTCGGCAGGAAGCGAAAATTTCTTTATAATGCGGGAAGGAGGCGGCCGAGGCGGGCCGCCCCGTTCACCGGGAGATGCCCGATGCCCCTCGCCGGATCGGCCGAAGCCAAGGAGAAGGCGCTCGAGGCCCTCGGCCTGCCGCCCGGGGCCGCTCAGGAGGAGGTGCGGCGGGCCTTCCGCCGGCTGGCCTTCGACTGCCATCCCGACCGCCACGCGGGCGATCCCGATATGGAGCGCCGCTTCAAGGAGCTGAGCGGGGCCTACCGCCTCCTGACAGGCGGCGCGGCGAGAGAAGGAGGGGCGAAGCCCGCCGCGCCCTCGGGGACCGCTCCGAAGGAGGAGGCGGCTCCCCCGGATCCTTCCCAGGGCCTGCCCGTCCGGGGGGAAGACCTCTACTACCGCATCGTGCTGGACTTCATGGAGGCGGCCCGGGGGGGGAGGGTGAAGGTGCGCCTCTCGGGCGCCGCCCCCTGCCCAAGATGCGAGAGGGGGAAGGCGGCGGCGGGCTGTCCGGTCTGCGGGGGGAGCGGGGAGGTCGAGCGGAACGAGGCGGTCCCGATTCAGGTTCCCCCCGGGGTGGAGGACGGCGAAACCATCCGGGCGCCCGGGGAGGGCGGTCCCGGCCGGAACGGGGGTCGGGCGGGCGACCTTCTCCTCATCGTCTCCTGCCGCCGCCACCCGGCCCTGCGCCGCGAGGGGCTGAACGTGCACAGCGAGGTGCGGGTCCCGGCCTTTCGGCTCCAGCGGGGCGGCCCTGTGCGCGTCTTCACCGTCTCCGGCTCGGCCCGCATCACGATCCCCCCCCAGACGCGGTCGGGGCGGACCTTCCGCCTCCGCGGGTGGGGCGTCCAGCGCGTCCGCCCGGAGGGGACGGCCCGGGGGGACCACCTCGTCCGCGTCATGGAGATGCCCGCCTCGGCGAGCGACTGGGCCAAGATCTACGAGGACGCCCGCCGCCGCTCGAACAGCTAGCCGGCCGGGCCGGCGCCGCATTTCCCTCCCCGCGCGTCCTTAAGAATCCCCCTCTTTCGCCACCTCGACCAGCTCCCACAGGGCGCCGCCCGTCCCCTTCGGGTGGAGGAAGGCGATGCGCGAGTTCATCGCCCCGGGGCGGGGCGACTCGTCCACCAGGCGGTATCCCTCCTCCTTGAGGCGGACGAGGGCGGCCTCGATGTCCTCCACCTCGAAGGCCAGGTGGTGGAGGCCCTCCCCCCGCCGCTCGAGGAATTCGCCGATGGCCGAGCCCGCCGCCCGGGAGGAGAGAAGCTCGATGAGGCCCCCTCCGCCTCCTTCTTCGAGGCGAAGCATGGCGATCTCCATCGTCCCGTCCCGGGAGGGCTCCCGCTCCAGGAGGGCCGCGCCCGCCGTCGCCCCGTAGAGGGAGAGGGCCGCCTCCATGTCGGAGACGGCGATGCCGACGTGGTGAATCCGCGTGAACATGAAAGGACCTCCGGCCCCTCGCGGCGCGGCCCGCCGGGGGGGCTTATCCTCAGTCCGGCCGCTCGAGCCAGACCCCTTCCTCCCCGTCCACCTCCTGGACCCGCACGTTCACCCGCTCGCCGCGGGCGGTGGGGAGGTTCTTGCCCACGAAGTCGGGGCGGAAGGGAAGCTCGCGGTGGCCCCGGTCGATGAGGGCGGCGAGCCACACCCGGCGCGGGCGGCCGAGCTCGCTCAGCGCGTCGAGGGCGGCGCGCACCGTGCGCCCGGTGAAGAAGACATCGTCCACGAGGACGATCTGGCGGCCCGCCACGTCGAAGCCGACCTCGGTCGTTCCCGGAATGGGGTGGTCCCCCGGGTGGCCCAGGTCGTCGCGGTGGATTCCGATGTCGAGGATTCCGACCGGAGGGTCCATCCCCTCTAGCTCGCGGATGTGGGCGGCGAGCCGGCGGGCGAGGGGCTCTCCCCGGGTGCGGATTCCGATCAGGGCGAGGCCGGCGTCCTCCCCGCACCGCTCGACGATCTCCGAGGCGATGCGCCGCAGGGCGAGGCCGAAGTCCCGCTCCGACATGAGGGATATCTGGCTCTTCCCCGGTGGGGCCACGTCTGCTCACTCCCGCTCGGGCGAAGGGGAGGAAATCCTAGGCGGCGGTGGGCGGCGCGTCAATCGCCCCCTCCGGCGCCCGCGCCGAAGCGGCGGCGCACGAAGGCCTCGGCCTCCTCCCGGGTCTGGACCCGGCCCTCGAGCTGCTCGTCCTCGACCGCCTCGAGGATTTCGGCGAAGAGGGGGCCGGGGGAGAAGCCCATCGCGATCAGCCCCTCCCCGTCCAGGAGGCGCGCGGGGGTCAGGCCCTCCGCCTCCAGCTCGGCCAGCTTTTCCCGGCAGAAGTTGTTGGTCCGCAGGCCCCCGTGACTCACCAGGCAGTCGAGGCGGTGGAGCTCCAGAAGATCGGGCATGAAGGGCTCGCGAAGGAAGCGCTTCAGTCGGCTCTCGCGCATCTGGCGCACGTGGAGAAAGCGCATGTGGTGGGCCACCAGGTCGCGGATGCGCTGGGCGTCCTCGTTCGACATCTGCAGGCGCGCGCAAATGTCTTCGGTCATCTTCGTTCCGGCCTTGGCGTGCCCGTTGAAGCGGATGCGGTCGGCGCGCTGGAAGGTGGGGGGCTTGCCCACGTCGTGGAGGAGCACCCCCCAGGCCAGAGACGGGGTGGGCGCCTCCATCCTGTCGAGCATGAGCCGGACGTGGGTCCACACGTCCCCCTCGGGGTGGAACTCGGGGGGCTGCAGGACCCCGTCCATCGCGGCCGCCTCGGGGAGGATCTCCCCCAGGAGCCCGGCGTCGAGGAGAAGCTGAAAGGCCGCCCCCGCCCGGGGGCCGGTGAGCATGCGCGTCAGCTCCTCGCGCACCCGCGGGGCGCTGGTTTTGCGAATGAGGGGGGCGTTCGCCCGGATGGCGGCGAAGGTGTCTTTTTCGATCTCAAAGTCGAGGAGGGCGGCGAAGCGCACGGCGCGCAGCATGCGGAGGTGATCCTCCCGGAAGCGCGCCCCCGCCTCCCCGATCGCCCGGATGCGCCGGGCGGCGATGTCCTCCCGCCCCCCGACGTAGTCGAGCACCTCGCCGGTGAGGGGGTCGCAGAACATCCCGTTGATGGTGAGGTCCCGGCGCAGGGCGTCCTCGCGGGCGCCGGCGAAGCGGACGGACTCGGGCCGCCGCCCGTCGATGTAGATGTCGTCCTCGCGGAAGCGGGCCACCTCGTACTCCCCGTCCCCGGCGAGGACGCGCACCACCCCGAACTGGATGCCCACGGCGGTCGTGCGCTCGAAGAGGCGGACCACCTCCTCGGGCGGGGCGCCGGTGGCGATGTCCCAGTCCCCGGGGGTGCGGCCCATCAGGCGGTCGCGCACGCATCCCCCGGCCAGGAGGGCCTGATGGCCCCGGGCCTGCAGGGTTCGGATGATGTGGAGCGCCCCTTCTGGCGCCTCCATGGAGCGGCGGTCCTCCCGGGGAATCCCGCCGAGGCGGGGGGCATGGGGGGAAGCGAGGGGAGGGGGCGGGCGCGCCGCGCCCTCCCTCACGTGACGGGCGCTTTCTCCATGAACTCGTGAACCGCCTCCAGGAAGGGCTCGGTGCAGTCCCAGATCGGGAAGTGGCCCGAGTCGGGGAGGATGACGCGGGTGCAGTTCGGGATGCGCGCCATGTAGATGTCGCCGTATTTGATGGGTTCGGTCTCGTGCTCCCCGTAGCAGACCCAGGTGGGGACGCTGATCGCCCCGAGGCGCTCCGTCAGGTCCTCCATGTGGAGGAGGGCGTCGGCGGTGGCGGCGTAGCCCTGCGGGGTGTTCTTCGCGAAGTTCGCGCGGTACTCCTCGGCTGTCGGCCCCTCGAGCAGGACGGGGGGAAGGAGCCGGCGGAACTGGTTGTGCGCCATGATGGCCTCCATCCCCTCGGTGAGGGCGATCTCGCGCAGGACGG
>JAZGDQ010000553.1:0-4811 GCA_036477985.1 bacterium | reverse complement strand
GCCCAAGGAGAAAGGAGCGGGACTTGCGGTTCCTCTATTTCGACCGCGTGACGCGTCTCGAGCGGGGCAAGATCATTCGCGGGATCAAAACCTTCCCGCTCTCGGAGGAGTACCTGAACCGCCACTTCACCCGCGAGCCCGTCGTCCCGGGGGTGATCCTCATCGAAGCCATGTCCCAGCTCACGGGCTGGCTCGTGGCCTACTCCCTGGACTTCAAGATGAACTGCGTGATCTCCCTCATCGACGACATCGAGGCGCCCACCAAACTCCGGCCCGGCGAGACGGTCGAGATCGTCGGGGAGATTGTGGACATGAACAAGAAGGCGAGCCTGTGCCGCGCACGGATTGAGAAGGGGGGGGAGATCATCGCCCGCGGCGGGCGGCTCATCTATCCCCACTTTCCCAACCCCCGGCCCGAGGTGCTGGCCGAGCGGTTCCGCCTCTACGCCGGGCGCAACGACCTCGAGAACGGCGGGGGACCTTCGGCGGGTGAGGCGCCCTGATGGCCCGCGAGGCGGTGATCACGGGGATGGGCATGGTCACCTCCTTCGGACCGGACCTGGAGGAGAACTGGAGGCGCGCCCTGGCCGGGGAGTCCGGCCTGGGGCCCATCCGCTCCTTCGACCCCGAGGGGCTTCCCGTCGGCGGGGCGGGGGAGGTCTCCCCCGGGGAGATGGAGGCCCTGCGCGCACGCCTTCCCGAGGAGTTGGCCGGGGAGGGGGAGCGGCGGGTGCTCTTCGCCCTGGACGCGGCCCAGAGCGCCTTCGCCGACGCGGGTCTCACCGGCGGGCGCTTCGAGCCGGCGCGCGCCGGGGTGGTCATGGGCACGGGACTCAGCTCCTACCGCCTCGAGGATTTCGCCCCCTGGATGGACCCCGAGGGGGGATTCGACGCCCCCCGCTTCGCCCGCGAGCTGGGGCGCGCCCACCCCGAGGGCTACCTGCGCAACCCGCCCGAGCGGGCGACCTCCCTCATCGCCGAGGGTCTCGGGTTCGAGGGCCCCAGCGCCACCCTCACCTCGGCGTGCGCGGCGGCGGGCCAGGCGGTCGGGCTGGGGCTGCGGATGATCCGGCGCGGTGAGGCGGACCTCGTCGTCTGCGGCGGGGCGGACTCGATGATCCACCCGATCGGGCTGGCCATCTTCCTCGTGCTCGGGGCGGCCACCCGGGCCTCGGGGCCGCCCGAGACGCTCTGCCGCCCCTTCGACCTTCGCCGCTCGGGGCTCGTCGTGGGCGAGGGGGCGGGGGTGATCGTCCTCGAGGAGGCCGGACACGCCGCCCGCCGCGGCGCGCGCGCCCATGCCGCCCTTTGCGGCTACGGGTGCAGCATGGACGCCTATCGGGTGACGGCCCCGGACCCGAAGGGGCGCGGGGCGGCCCGATCCATGCGCGAGGCGCTGGCGGACGCGGGCATGGCGCCGGGGGAGATCGCCTACGTGAACGCCCACGGGACGGGCACCAAGCTCAACGATCCGGCCGAGACGCTCGCCATCAAGGAGGTCTTCGGGGAGGGCGCCGCCGGCCTCGCGATCAGCTCGTCAAAATCCTTAATTGGCCACCTCATCGCCGCCTGCGGCGGCCCCGAGCTGATCTTCACCGCGCTCAGCGTGGCGCGGGATGTTGTGCATCCCACCCGAAATCTGGAGAATCCCGATCCCAAGTGCGATCTGGACTACGTTCCCGGGGGCGAGCGGCGGATGGCCGTTCCGGCGGCGATCTCGAATTCGTTCGGCTTCGGGGGCCAAAACGCCACCCTCGTTGTGCGAAAGGCAGGCTAGATGCAAATCGACTTGAGCGAAAAGGTGGCCCTCGTGACGGGCGGGGGCCGGGGAATCGGCCGCGCCTGCTGCCTCGCCCTGGCCGGGGCGGGGGCGGCGGTGGCGGTGAACTACAGCCGCTCGCGCGAGGCGGCCGAGGAGGTGAAGGCCGAGATCGAGGCGGGCGGCGGGCGCGCCGAGGTCTTCGGGGCCGACGTCTCCTCCCTGGAGGAGGCCCAGCGCCTCTTCGCCGAGGTGAAGGAGGCCTTCGGGACGCTGGACATCCTGGTGAACAACGCGGGCGTCGTCCAGGACACCCTTCTCCTCACCATGAAGCCCGAGGCCTGGAAGAAGGTGCTGGGCGTGAGCCTGGACGGGGCGTACCATTGCACGAAGCTGGCCGTCGAGATTATGTTCCGAAAGCGGGCGGGCCGGGTGATCAACATCGCCTCGGTCAGCGGCGTGCGCGGCGGGCGGGGCCAGGTGAACTACGCCGCGGCGAAGGGCGGCCTCATCTCCTTCACCCGCGCGTGCGCGGTCGAGATGGGCGGGCGCGGCCTGCGCTTCAACGCCGTCCTGCCCGGGATGATCGTGACCGACATGAGCGAGCGCGTGCGGCGCCAGGCCGGGGACGATCTCCTCGATCGCATCCCGGCGGGAAGGTTCGGCGAGCCCGAGGACGTGGCCGCCCTCGTGCTCTTCCTGGCCTCGCCGGCGGCGGACTACATCAACGGCGAGGCGATCGCCGTCGACGGCGGGATGATCGCGACCTGAGCCGGAGGGAGGGCGGATGCGCATCTATCAGGGGGTGGACCTGGTCGAGGTGTCCCGGATCCGGGAGGTGTACGAGCGCCACGAGGCCTTCGGCCGGGAGATCTTCACCGAGACCGAGAGCGCCTTCTGCCTCGCCCGGCGGGATCCCTACCCCCACTTCGCGGGCCGGTTCGCCGTCAAGGAGGCGTGCATGAAAGCCTTCGGCGTCGGGATGGGCGGCTTCGGCGCGGGCGGGCGCTTTCTCGAAATCGAGGTCGAGACCGCCCCCTCGGGCAAGCCCACCCTCCGCCTCCTGGGCTCGATGGAGCGGATGGGCCGAAGGCGCGGGATCCGCCAGGCCACGGTCTCGATAAGCCACACGCGCGAGCACGCCGTGGCCACCGTCATCCTCGTGAGCGAGGAGCCGCCCCCCGCCGAAGAAGATCCGGATCGCTGAGGGAGAGGGCGCGTGCGCTATCTGCTGGTGGATCGCATCACGGACTGGGAGGCCGGCCGCTCGATGGCGGGCGTGAAGAACGTCACCATGAGCGAGGATTTCCTCGAGTTCCACTTCCCCCAGTTTCCCGTCATGCCCGGCGCGCTCCTGCTCGAGGCCATCGTCCAGCTCTCGGGCTGGCTCGAGGCGGCCGGCTCGGACTTCTCCCGCTGGCTCCTTCTCGAGCGGGTGCGGAGCGTGCGCTACTACGGCTTCGCCTTCCCGGGCGATCAGGTCGAGCTTCGGGTCGAGGCGAACGGGGAGGAGGACGGCCTCCGCCTCTTCAAGGGCGAGGCCGCCGTCGCCGGGGAGAAGAAGGTGGCCGTGCAGTTCGCCAGTCGCGAGGTCGAGATGGACCGCTACGAGGACCCGGAGGACCAGCGCCGCCACTTCCAGATTCTCATGCGCGAGATCACCCTCCCCTGAACGGGCGGACCCGATGGAAGGCAAGGAAGTCTGGATAACGGGCGCCGGCCTGGTCACGCCGCTGGGCGCGGGAGCGGACGCCGCCTGGGAGGCGATCCGCGCCGGCCGCTGCGGCGTCGCCCGCCACGAGCGGGAGGACTTCCCCTGCTACGGCCGGGTGGAGGGCTGCGAGGATCCCGGCGAGGCTCCGCCCAAGCTGGCCAGCCAGAAGAAATTCCTCAACCGCGGCTCCATTCTCGGCCTCCGCGCGGCGCGCGAGGCGGTCGGGGCGGCCGGCCTGGAGATGGAGGCCCTCCCCCCCGAGCGGAAATCCCTCTACGTCGCCGCGGGCGACTTCACCCGGGTGGGCCACCTGGATTTCTTCCCGGTCATGCAGGAGGCCGCCGGACCCGAGTGGAAGCCTCCCGACCCGAAGGCGCTGAACGAGGCGGCGCTCCATCAGGTCAACCCCTTCTTCCTCCTCGAGGGCCTGCCGAACAACTTGTTCAGCTATCTTTCCGCCCTCTACGAGATCATGGGCCCCAACGGCAGCGTGTCGAGCCTCTCCTCCTGCGGCGCGCAGGCGCTCGAGTGCGGCGACCGGGTTCTGCGCCAGGGGGGGGCGGACGCCGCCCTCGTCGTCGGCTGCGGGAGCTGGGTGGACCCGCTCATCCTCTTCGAGCTGGCCGGGCTGGGCGTCCTCTCCAAGGCGGCCGAGGGAGCGGATTCGTTCCGGCCCTTCGACCGCCGGCGCGACGGCTTCCTCGCCGGGGAGGGTGCGGCCGCCCTCCTCCTGGAGACGGCCGAGAGCGCCGCCGCCCGCGGGGCGCGCCCGCTGGGCCGGGTGCTGGGGGCGGGCAATTGTCAGGAGGCCGGCTCGGGCGGCCACATCCCCATTCCGGAGGAGGCGGCTGTGCGGGCCTGCCGGGAGGCGCTCGCGGACGCCGCCCTCGCGCCCGCGGACCTCGCCTTCGTCCTCCCCCACGGCAGCGGGACCCGGAAGGGGGACCGGAGCGAGCTGCGCGCCCTGCGCGGCCTCCTGGGCGAGGCGGCGGGCGCGGTTCCGCTCTCCGGCCTCAAGCCCTACACCGGCCACATGGGGGCGGCGGGCGACGTGGGGGAGCTGATCCTGGGGCTTCGTGCGCTGGCCGAGGGGGAGCTGCCCCCCACGCCGGGCTTCGAGCGGGCCGAGAGGGAGTTCGCCGGGATGGACATCCCCTCGGCCGCGCGCGCGGTGGCGGGGAGCGCCTTCCTCTCCCTGAGCCACAGCATCGGCGGGCAGACCTCGGCCACCGTCGTCGGCGCCCCGTGAGTCCGCCCGCCAAGAGGCCCGCCGCGCGAAGGAAGAAGCGGCGGCGCAGCAAGGACAAGGGCCCCCTCTGGCGCAACCTCGAGTTCTTC
>JAZGDQ010000552.1:0-6618 GCA_036477985.1 bacterium | reverse complement strand
GCGCTCGGCCCGGGCGCCTCGCCCCTGTGGGGCCTCATGCCGGGCGCCCCATGCCGGCGGCCTCGGGCCGCTGGGCTCAACCCGCTGGGCTCAGCCCTCGACGCGCTCCACCGGCCGGCCGAGGCCGGCCTCATTGCTCACCCGGCCCTCCTCCATGACCACGTTGCCCCGCACCAGGGTCATGACGGGCGCGCCCTTCACCTTCCACCCGTTGTAGGGCGTCCAGCCGCACTTGGAGACGATGTCCTCGTCGCGCAGGGTCTCCTCCCGGTCCATGTCCACGATGATGAGGTCGGCGTCGGCGCCCACCTGGATGCATCCCTTGCGGGGATAGAGGTGGAAGAGGCGGGCCGGCGACTCGCAGCAGATGCGCACCAACTGGTTGAGCGTGAGGACGCCCTCGCTCACCGCCTGGAGCATGATCCGCCCGGTGGTCTCCACGCCCGGAATCCCGAAGGGCGCCTTGTGGATGTCCTCCACACCGGCCTCCTTCATGGCGCGGGGGAAGGGGCAATGGTCGGTCCCGATGTTGTCCACCATGTCGCGCCCCAGGGCCTCGCGCATGCCGTCGCGCACCTCGGCCGTGCGGATGACGGGGGTGAACTTGACGAAGGGGCCCAGCTTCTTGAGGTGGGAGTGGTCGAGGAAGAAGTAGTGGGGGCAGCTCTCGGCGAAGATGCGCGCGCCGCGCCGGCGGGCCGCCTGGATGGCCTCGAGCAGGTGGGGCTGGCTGACGTGGGCCACGAGGACGGTGCAGCCCGTCAGCTCGGCCAGGGCGACGGCGTCCAGGGTGGCGACGGTCTCGCTCTCGGGGTTGCGCCACTCGTAGATGCACATGTAGTCGGAGCGCCCCTCGGCGTCGATGCGCGCCTTCGCCTTCTTGAGGATGGAATCGCTCTCGCAGTGGAGCATGACGGTGGCGCCGAAGGAGGAGGCCTCGCGCATGATGTCGAGGAGCACCCCCTCGGAGAGGTCGGGCACGCCGTGGAGCTCGCACATGAAGCCCTTGAAGCCGAGGGCGCCGCCCTCCCACATGGGGCGCAGGTGCTCGAGGTTGTCCAGGTCCAGCCCGCCGAGCTGGCCGTAGTCGATCACCGCGCGCGAGCGGATGTACTCGGTCTTCTCCTCGAGGAGCTTGCGGGTGTAGACGAGGGGCTCGCTGCGGTGGTGGTCGATCACGGTGGTGACGCCGCCGCGGGCGGCGGCCATGGTCCCCCGCGTCCAGTCCTCGCGGTCGGTGTAGCCGGGGTCCATCATGTGGACGTGCTCGTCCACCAGGCCGGGGAGGACGAAGCGGCCGGCCGCGTCGATCTCGCGCCGGGCGCCGGCCTCCTTCTCGCTCGTGATGGCGGAGATGCGCCCGTCCTCGACGAAGATGTGGCCCGGGTAGGTCCCCTGCGGGGTGACGATCCGGGCGTTGGAAACGAGCAGGTCGGCTTTCATGTTCGAGATCCCTTATCGGAAAACGGATGTGAAGGCCGCTGAGCGGCTCCCTCCCGCTGAGCGGCTCCCTTGCGCTGGGCGATGGCGCGCAGCCGGGCGGCTCCTCGCCCCTAGCGGGCGGCGTCCATCCCCAGGATGACGACGACGGGATGGGGGCCCGGGCGCTTCTCGCGGTGGAGCGAACCCCGCCGGCCCAAGACGCGCCGAACGCTCACCGCCAGATTTTCGGCTCCCAGGCGATAATAGATGATCGTCTTGGGATAATCCATTCTCCCGGCGTCGCCGACGCGCGCAACGGCGATTCCGCCCGCCCGGAACCTTTTGGCCCACCCGGTCGCGCTCCCCCGCTTCCCGTTTCCGTTGAGCACCTTGATCCCGCCCTCCCGGTTCTTTTCGGGTGCGGAGGGAGTCTTCCCCGCTCCCGTCGCCTTGGCCGCCTCAGGCATGGCGGGCGCCCCGGAAGGGGCGGGCGTCTCGCGGGAGGTGAGGATTTCAGGAGAGGCGCTTGCGCCATCGCCTTTCTGGCGCTCCTCCGCCTCCGCCCCCGCCGTCTTCGAGGAGAGGATTTCGACCTTCGGCGGGGGCGGCGACGAGGGCGGTTCGGGCGCCGCCCTCCCGGCCTGCGCCACCTCGGTTCTCTCCGCCTTGGCCGCCTGGGGCGGGGCGGGCGTCTCAGGCGGAATGCTCATTCCGGGGGGAGTGCGCGCCTCGGGCGAGGTTGCCGCCTCGGGCGAGGCTGTCGGCTTGGGCGAGGCGGGCGCCTTGGGCGAGGCTGGCGCCTCGGGCGAAGTTTTCACTTCGCCACCCTCTAGGCGCACCCCGCTGCGCTCACCGCCGCCGCCCTCCGCTTTCGAGAGTCCATCTCCGCCTTGGCCGGAAGAAGAGGCGGGAGAAGAAGGAGGAGAGGCGGCGGAAGATGGAAGAATGACGGGGGCGGCCCTCGGCTCATCCCCGCCGCGGAGGACGATGACGGTCCCCTCCTGTCCGCTCTCGCCGGAGGTGGGCGCCCCAGGCGCCCCGGGCGCCTCTTCGGCGGCGGCCTCCCCGGCGATTTCCTTCTGGCCCTCAGCTTCGGACGAAGAGGCTCCCGAAGAGGCGGGCGAAGAAGGAGGGGGCGTTTGAAGAGAAGCGATCTCGTCCGTTCCCCGCCTCTCCGGCTCCTTCTCCGCGACCGTTTCGGCCTCCGCCGGGAGAGGAGGCGCCTCGCCGCTCCCGGCGGCAATCGCCGTCCCGCCCGACTCCATCAGATCCGAATACGAAGCGGGGGATTCGGATGTGGAGGAGGAATCCGAAGGCGCATCGGCGGCGGGGGGGGTGGGCGCTACGAGTGAGGCGGTCTCTTGCGCGCCCTCTTTCACCCCTTCCTTGGCCTTCTCTGACTCCGCCGAGGGAGGAGGCGCCTCGCCGCTCCCGGCAGCCGTTGGAGACTCCCCGGCCTTCTCCTTCTTCTCCGAATTCTCTTTGCCGCTCGAATCCGCCCCTTCCAAATTCGCCGGAGGAGTCTCGGATGAGGGGGATGCTTGCGGGGGCGCTTTGGATGCATCGCCGGGCGCTTCGAGTGAGGCGGTCTGCAGCGCAGAATTCTCCTCCGTCTCCTCCTTCGGCTCCCCGGGCGCTGGTGAAGAATCGTTCTCTCCCTTCTTCCCGGCCTCGATATTTTCCTCATTTTGCGGCTTGGGGGGCGCCTGGGGCCGGCGGGGAAGGAGCGGCGGCGTGGCGGGGAAGGGGAGGGGCTCGTTCGGCGCCCCCCGCCGGAGGTTGAGGAGCCGCGTGGCGTAGACGACGTTGCTGGGCGACAGTTGGGAGGCCACCCGCAGCGCCCTCTTGGCCCGCTCGTTGTCCCCGCGCTTCTCGTAGACGAATGAGAGGAGCTCGTACCAGTTGGCCGCCTCCGGGCGGCGGCGGAGCATGGGCCGCAGCAGGCCGAGCGCCTCGTCCAGGTTCTTTCCCTGGAGCGCCAGAAGGGTGACCAGGTTGGCCCGGGTCTCCCGCGTCCGGGGCCGCTGCTTGAGCGTCGTGCGCAAAAGCGTCTCGGCTTCGATGAGCCGGTCTTGGCGAAAATCAATTTTCGCCAAGCGGTTGTAGGGCCTCGGGCTCGACGGATCGACCTCGATGGCCCGGAGGTAGGCGCCGGCGGCCTCGTCGTTTCGGTTCATCTTGTCGAAGGCGTCGCCCAGGGCGATCCACCCGCCGTGGTTGTCGGGATTGAGCTGGAGCCCCTTCTTCAGGGCCTCGACGGCCTCGATGTAGTATTTCTTCTTCAGCATCCCGACGCCCTTTTTGAAATAGGCGTCCGTGGTTTTCTGGTAGATCGAATACATCGTGCCGATCTGGATGACCCCGGTGATCTCCCCCACCTTGAGCTTCGAGACCGCCTCGCGGACCTCGGGGCGAAGCTCGGCCGGGTCCACCCTCCCGATGTAGCCGCCCGAGCGGGGGGCGGGCAGCGCCTTTCGATCCATGACGGCCTGGGAGAAGGAGACGCCGGACGACACGATCTCCGCGCGCGCGGCCTCGGCCGCCTCTCGCGTGGGGAGGTACATGGCGCGGAGAAGAATCTTGGAGGAGCCGTTCTCCTCCCCGGCGAGGCCGCCGCAGGCCGGTAGAAGGAAGAGGAGGGCGGCGAGGGGAAGGATTCGGCGCAGGGTGAGCATTCGCATCTGCCGTCTCAACGGATGACGCTGCCGGGGCGGCCGGTGACGACGCGGCCCCTTCCCGGCCTCCTCGGGCGGCGCCTTAGGGAACGGGCTTCCCATTCGCCGCGCCCGCCGCGCCGGCGGCGGCCTCGAAGGCGGCGAGAAAAACCTCGAACGGCTGGGCCCCGACGACGAGTCCTCCCCCGGCGAACTCCACCGTGGGCGTGGAATGGATGCCCAGGCCGGTGGCGTCCATGTGGTCGCGCCAGACGGACTGTTCGATCGCGGGGTCCGCCATGGCGTCGCGCATGAGCGGAATGTCGGCCCCGAGGGATTCGGCCACGGCGAGGAGGTCCTCCGGGTCGGCGATGTTGCGGCACTCGACCAAGTGGGCGCGCTCGATGGCTTCGACGAAGTCCCCCTCCCGCTCGGGGAGCTGGCGCGCGAAAGCCTTGAGGGCGACGGCGCCGGGGGTGGAGTAGGGGTAGGGAAACTCGCGCGTCGCCATGAGCTCGGGATTGATCTCCTCCCCCCCGGGCGCGGAGCGCGCCATCTTCCAGTGGCCCATAATGGCCTCCTTCCGCATCGGGTTCGGATCTGGCTGGGGGGAGAGGAGGAAGGTGCGGTAGCGGATGCGCAGCCTCCCGCCGGCCGCCCTGGAGAGATCCCGCAACCGACCGGTTGCGATGAAGCACCAGGCTCAGTGGACGCAGTGGGTGTAGGTGGCCTCGACCCGGGCGGATCGCTCCAAACCCTGTCTCCTCTACGCACGGGCGGGAAGATGGTAACTTCTCGAAATTCTTGGAGTTATCTTCCTATTTTGAAACCGAAACCGCAAGACGAATCTGCCGGAGACTGGAGAGGGAGGAGGGGGGAGGGGGCGCTGGGATGAGCCGGATCCTCTCCCGCCTGGGCGAGCGCCCCGCCATCCCCATCCTGGTCTCCTTCGGGCTCCTCATCGGCCTGGGCCCCTCCTCCTCGCCCTCCCCGTCGCAGCCCCGCGGGGCGGGCTTCCCCTTCTCGCGCGCCCTCTTCATGGCGACCTCGGCCGTGTGCGTCACGGGCCTCTCGGTGGTGGACGTGGGGCTCGAGATCACCCCCTTCGGGCAGTAGACCGTCCTCGCCCTCGTTCAGCTCGGCGCCCTGGGCCTCATGACCTTCTACTCGTTCGTCTTCATGCTGGCGTGCCTCTTCCTCAAGGATACGGGCATGGGGCGCGTCGTGGCCAAGGTCCTCACGGCCGACCGCGCGCGGATTTTGGGCCAGATCGAGGTGGATAAGGTCCTCTTCCCCGAGGCCGACTCGAGGCGGAGGCTGGCCAGCCGGATCGCCCGCGCGAATCTGGTGGACTTCCTCCCGGAGGAGGAGGGGGTGGAGAGGATGGAGGTGGAGGCGCCGGCCTCCTTCGCGGGCCGGACCCTGGCCGAGCTTCACATCCGGAACACCTACGATCTCCTCGTCCTGGCCATCCGGCGCAACGGGAGCGAAGGGTGGAGATGATGCCCGGAGGGGAGGCTCGCCTAGAGGCGGGGGATGTCCTCATCGTATTGGGGCATGCGGAGGGGAGTGAGAAATTACCTGAAGAATGAAAATTTCTGTCCCTACAATCAAGAGAATCCGGCGGATAGCGAGAAATTGAATGAGACTAGAATTTAGTTGAGGCTGGAAATCGCTTGAGGTTCGACGCCCGCTGAATCCAGAAACCGGATGAGGTTTCATCCCCCCCCTTGGATGGGCGGGAGGCGGCCCGAGAGGGCGGCCAGGGTTTCCCGCGTCCGGGGCGCCCGGGCGGGGGGCGCATCGTCGAGCCGACGCCGAAGCGCCGCCAGTCCCCGGGCGTCGTCCACGTCCTCCCACGCATCGAGCAGGACGGCCTCGATGGACATCTCCCGAAGCCTCCTCAGGGTGATATCCAGCACCCGGGATGTTCCCCAAGGAACATTTTCGAAGAGGGCGGGCGCGGGCCGCGAGAGGCCGATGAGGAAGTAGCCCCCGTCGGCCGCCGGCCCCAGGACCGCCCGGGGCGGGGAGAGGGCGTCTCCGCCGGCCTCTCCCTCCAGCGCCCGGAAGGCGGCGAGGGGGATCTCGATGGGGAGGTCGGGGAAATCCGTCCCCATCAGGACGGCGCCTCCGCCCCTCTCTTCCCCTCCGCCTCCCGCCTGGGCGCGGACACCGCTTGAGACGGTGTCACCTCCCAGGGCGCGCTCCAGGGCCGCCGACATGCGTGCGCCCAAATTCTCCCCCTCCTGGCGGAGGTGCCGGAAGGGCCCGGGGAGCCACTCGGCGAGCGGGAGGTCCTCCGCCGATTCGCCGGGGCTGAGCGTCCACTCGGCGATGAGCGCGAGGCCGGGGCGCCTCGCGCGGAGGGCGCGGGCGGCGGCGGCGGCGTCCTCCAGAAAGGCCCGGTAGAGGGCGGCTGCCCTCTCTGCGCCCTCGCCCTCATCGCCCCCCGCCTCCGCGCCCAGGGTCGGTATGAGGCGCGTCTTCACCTCGCCGGCCCGGGGGGGGCGGGCGAAAAGGATCAGGCTCTCCATGGCGG
>JAZGDQ010000551.1:0-2826 GCA_036477985.1 bacterium | reverse complement strand
CCCTCCCGCTAGCGGAACGCGTCCCGAAGCAGGCGCTTCACCTTGGGACGCCCGCCCTCGGGCGCCTCCACGAGCGCCACGTCGAAGCGGCAGGTGCGCTCGCGCTCGTCCGGGTGGGTGAGGAGGTAGTGGGAGGCGGCCCGCACGATCCGCGCCTGCTTGCGGGAGTCCACGGACTCGGCCCCCTCCTCCGCCCGGCCCTCCCTCCGCGTCTTGACCTCGACGAAGGCGAGGATCTCCCCCTCGAGCGCGACGATGTCCACCTCGTAGCGGGGGCCGCGGTAGTTCCGCTCGAGAATCCGGTAGCCCTTGCGGCGCAGGAACCGGCAGGCGGCCTCCTCGCCCCCCTTCCCCCCCGGATGCGGCAAGGCGTCCTCCCCGCTCAGCGCCCGGCCGCGCCGTTCGCCGCGTTCACCCCGGCGAAGGTGCGGCGGTGGAGCATGCAGGGCCCGTGGCGGCGGAGGGCCTCGAGGTGGGCCCGGGTGGGATAGCCCTTGTGGCGGGCGAAGCCGTACTGGGGGAAGCGGCGGTCCATCCGCTCCATGAGCCGGTCGCGCCACACCTTGGCCACGATGCTCGCCGCCGCGATGCAGGCGCACAGCGCGTCGCCCGAGACGACGGGGGTCTGCTCCAGGTCGAGCGGGGCGGTCCGGTTCCCGTCCACCAGAAGATGGTCGGGCGCGAGGGAGAGGCGCGAGACGGCCGTGGCCATGGCGCGAAGGGACGCCTGGAGGATGTTCGTCCGCTCGATCTCGCGCGCGCCCGCCGCCGCCAGCCCCACCGCGCGGGCGCGACGGCCGATCTCCTCGAGCAGGCGCTCGCGCGCCGACGGGGTGAGCTTCTTGCTGTCGGCCAGCCCCCGGATCGGCGCCGCCGGATCGAGCACGACGGCCGCCGCCACCACCGGGCCCGCCAGCGGACCCCGGCCCGCCTCGTCGACTCCGGCGACGACGCTCCGGCCCTCTTCCATCAGGCGGCGCTCGAAGGCGTACATAGCGGGTCCGTCGCGGGCGGGCGGGTGTGGAGCGAATATACCGCCGCCGCCGGCTCCGTTCAACGTGCCGGCTCCGTTCAACGGAAATTTTCCGCCGCTCCCCTTGGCCCGCCGCCCCCGCCCTGCCAGAATGCGGCGTCGCCGGCCCCCATGGAGAAAGCCATGCCCCCCCGGAGCGGCGCGAAAGGCGCGCGCGCCATCGTTCAGGAAGACCACTTCATCGAAGCCCTGGACCCGGGGATCCGCCTCCACCTGCGGGAGAAGCGCCCCCGGGGGATGCGGCGCACGGCCCCCCCGCCGTCCTCCTCTGCGTCCACGGCCAGAGCATCCCCTCCCCGGTCTGCTACGACTTCCCCCTCCCCGGCTACTCCTGGATGGACTACGCCGCCGCCCGCGGCTTCGACGTCTTCGCCCTCTCGGTGCGGGGCTACGGCCTCTCGACGCGCCCGCCCCAGCTGGGGCGCGGCCCCGGGGACGAGCCCCCCGCCGTGCGCGGCCCGACGGCGGCGCGCGACATCGAGGCCGCCGTCCGCTTCATCTGCGAGCGAAGGGAGGTGGACCGCCTGAACCTCCTGGGCTGGTCCTGGGGAACGACGACGACGGCCGCCTATTGCGCCGCCCACGGGCGGCGGGTCGCCCGCTTGGCCCTCTTCGCGCCCTTCTACGCCTACGACGACCCGGCCTCGGCCGCGCGCCTGGAGGATCCCGCCCGGCCCGGCCGCCTCGATCCCGGCTTCGGCGCCTGGCGCTGGGTGACCGAGCGCTCCCAGCGGGAGCGGTGGGACGGGTCCATCCCCCGCGGGCGGCGGTCCCGCTGGCGGGAGGAGCGCGCCGCCAAGCGCTTCTGGACCGAGCAGGTCCGCTACGACGCCAAGGGAAGGCGCCGCCGCCCGCCGGGCGTTCGGATTCCCAACGGCGCCATGGCCGACCGCTACGACCGCGACCGCAACCGCCCCATCTTCGACCCGGCGCGGATCCGCTGCCCCGTCCTCCTCATCCGGGGGGACCACGACCGCAGCTCGCGCGCGCAAGAGGTCGCCCGCCTCTTCGGGGCCCTCACGGCCAGCCGGGGGAAGCGGTGCGTCGTCCTCGGCGACGGCACCCACTTCATGCAGTTCGAGCGCCGGCGCGAGGAGCTCTTCCGGGAGGTCCAGGATTTCTTGGAAGGATAGCGGGGCGGCGGATTCCCCCCCTCCCCCGCGCGGGGCGAAAAAAAAGCCCCGGTTCCCCGGGGCGTGTGCACAAAAATGAGACGCGCGGGGGTCACCGCCTCCTGCGGCGCTCCTTGACCTGGGCGGCCTTGCCCTTGCGATCGCGCAGGTAATAGAGCTTCGCGCGCCGCACCCGGCCCTTTCGGGAAACCTCCACCTTCTCGACCCGGGGCGAGTGGACCGGGAAGATGCGCTCGACGCCCACCCCGTAGGAGATCTTGCGGACCCGGAAGGTCTCGCGCAGGCCCCCTCCGCTCCGGCCCAGCACCACGCCCTCGAAGACCTGGATGCGCTCCTTGTCCCCCTCCACGATCTTGACGTGGACGCGGACCGTGTCGCCCGGCTCGAAGTCCGGAACATCCTTGCGCATCCCCTCGCGCTCGATTCGATCGATGATGCTCATCCGTTTCGGCTCCCTGAATCTTCATGGGGCGCGGCGGGGTCCCCGGCATCCGGGGCGCCGAGCAGCCGGTCCAAAACGATGCCGATCGCGGCGCGGACCGACAGATGATTGTACCCCGTGTCCCTTTCTCCCCGAACCGGCGCGAGGCGCAGGCCCGAACGCCCGAACACCTCGGGCGCGAGGCCCCAGCTCGTGCCGAACAGAATCAAGGCCGGGGC
>JAZGDQ010000550.1:0-8844 GCA_036477985.1 bacterium | reverse complement strand
ACTACACCGGGAGGCGGCGCACCATCCTCGCCCTCTCGATTCTCATCAACGCCCTCCCCGTCATCTTCTACGGGCTGGCCTCGACCTACACCCTCCTCCTCCTCCTGGTCTTCGTGAGCGGCCTGGGCGCCTCGGCTTTTCATCCCCCCGCCTCGGCGTAGAGGCGCGTCCGGCGGATGGCCTCCTCGAGGCCCAGGTCGGCGGCCGCGTCGGTGCGGGCCATGATGACGAAGTCCGGGTCCGTGCGCGCGCGGCAGGCGGCCGCGATCTTCACGGCGTGGTCCTCGGCCGGGACGACGGGATGCTTGCTCTCGATCATGGAGCACTTCTTGTAGTCCACCTGATCTTCCAGGATGATGCCGGCCACTCCGGCCCGCTCGAGGTCCCCGACCGTGCGCATGACCTGCATCGCGTTCCCGAAGCCGGTGTCCGCGTCCACGAGGACGGGAATGTCCACCGCCGCCGCGATGCGCCGGCTCACGTCGACGATGTCGTTCAGGGTGATGAAGCCCATGTCGGGCATGCCGAGATAGGAGGCCGCGACCGCGTTCCCCGAGACCGAGACCATCTCGAAGCCCGCCCGCTGGACGAGGCGGGCGAGGAGGGGATCGTGGGCGGCGACGCCCTTGGTGATGCCGGGCTCCTCCAGAATCTTTCGCAGCGCGGCGGACGGCTTCATCTCCTCCCCCTCCCTCGGGCGGCCCGGGCCAGGGCGCGTGCGCCTGCCTCGCCGCCGATGCAGATCATCGGTTCCTCTCCGGTGCGGCTTTACGGCGCCTGTATTCTTCCGCGTTCCGCCCGCCGGCACAACGCCCCGGGGGAGGGCGGGGCTCTACTCCTCGATTCGCGGAATCGGTGCGCCCTCGTAGTCCCGGAAGAAGCGGTGCGCCACGGCCGGTGGAGCCCGTGGCGCATCCCCTCGAGGGCGATGACGTTCTCGGGCCCCACGTTCTCGACGTTCACCCCGGGGCCGAATTCGGTCAGGAGCCAGCGGGCGATCTCGGGCCAATCGCCCGGGCCCGCCTCGAAGATGAGCTTCTCGGGCGGAATCTCCCGGGCCAGGCGGTGGAGGGTGTCGCGCCCCTCCCGGATGATGCGGATGATCTCGCTCGGGAATAGCCAGGAAAAACTACTTCTTTGTGGAATCGTGCATCATGGAGCCGTGGGACATGGAAGAGTCGCCTGTGTAGCCCCTGGCCCGGTCGTAGAGGGCGATCTGATGGGGGCTGAGGAGCTTTTTCATTTTCAGGTGATATCTCAGGTGGGTGGCGCGCAGGGCTCCCCGGAGGTGGGCGATTTCGCCCACCGTCCGCCGCAGAGCGGCTTCGGTGATCAAGCCTCCGGCGAACAGGGCGTCCAGCTTTGTTTCCTTACGAATGATATCCCGGCCGAGAGACACGGCCTCTTTCTTCATGTCGAGGAACATGGTTTTCGTCCTCGCCAGCTGGTCGGCGGTCAGTTGAATTTCGGGGGCGTTCTCGATGACATGACTGGGGCCGGGGAAGTGATTCAGCTCGGCGGCTTTCGCGAAGCCAAGACCCTTGCCCTCTAAAAGCCCCTTGATTTCAGCTGGGGAGAGTGCCTTGACCCGCTGTTTCTCTTGTCCGGCGTAGGGGGATTTTCGGGGCGCGGCGTCGGCGAAAGTAACCGCGCCGAGGAGGGCGAAGAGCAAGAGGATGGGTAAACTCATTCTATTCTCCTTGTGATTCGGTTGCTGAGGACCGGCGGCGGTCTTCAGGTCAAAGCCGTCCGTCTTTTTTAGACGGGCCGGGTTCCCTCTTTTTTAGAACGGGCCGGGTTCCCTCGGCGGCCGGGCTCTCTCGAAGAGATCTAGGAAGATGCTCGACCCAGAATTATGCGGCAACCTCCGCCGGTTCTCAGGTTTCACGCCGTTAGCCCACCATTTCGGCCGTCTTTCTCGTAGGAAGTTCATCAAATTTGGCAGAAGCCGCCCTGTGAGGCGCCTCCTCAGGCCAGAACACGGGCCTCAAAGCGGCGTTTTTCCTTTTCCGGGCGCAGTGCCCCTCTGATCTCGACCCAACGCCTCGGACGCCCCGCCTTACCTGTAAAGGGTCCCCGCGCGCGCCCTCGCGCCCCGCCGCCGGCCGCCCGGGCCCGGCCGCTCAGGCTGCGCCGCTCAGGCGACGCCTGTTTCCAAGCGCTTCGAGATCTTTTAGAGTAGGAGGCCGAAGTCCCCCGGGGGGCCGGCTTCGATTCCTTCCCCACATCGTCCCGCGCGGATGAATGGGTTTGCGCCGCGCCCTCCCGCTCCCGGGGATGGTTTTTTTTGCCCGCGAGGGGAAAGGCGGAAGGCGGCGATGGCGAACGAGGGCCAGTACCGGATCGGCGTGGACACGGGGGGCACCTTCACCGACGTCATCGCCGTCCGCTCCACCGACGGGGCCGTCTTCTCCTCCAAGGTCCCCTCCACCCCGCAGGATCCCTCCCAGGCCCTCGAGGCCGCCATCCGCAAGATCCTCGAGGAGGCCGAGGCATCCCCCGGCGCCGTCTCGGCCCTCGTCCACGGCACGACGGTGGCGACGAACAGCCTGCTCGAGCGCGAGGACCACAACATGGGCCTCCTCGTGAACGAGGGCTTCCGCTTCCTGCTCGAGATCGCGCGCCAGAGCGTGCCCGACGGCTACGGGAACTCCTTCTTTTGGGTCAAGCCGCCCCGCCTGACGCCGGTGGACCGCGTCCTCGAGGTGGGGGGACGGATGGATTTCCGGGGGGAGGAGCTCACGCCGCTGGATGAGGATTCGGTCCGCGCCGCGGCCCGGCGCCTGCGGGAGATGAAGGTCGAGACGGCCGGCGTCTGCCTCCTCCACTCCTACGCGAATCCCGCCCACGAGCTGCGGGTGCGCGAGATTTACCTCGAGGAGTTCCCCGACTGCCACCTCTCGCTCTCCTGCGAGGTGCTGCCCGAGTACCAGGAGTACGAGCGGGCCGTCACCACCCTGATGGACGCCGCCTGCAAGCCGGTCATCAAAACCTACATCGACCGCGCCGTCGGGCGGGTGGCCGCCGCCCTGGGCGAGCGCACCCCCTTCCTCGTGATGAAGTCGAACGGGGGGGTGATGAGCGCGCGCGCGGCGGTGGATCTCCCCCTCGCCACCGCCCTCTCGGGCCCGGCGGCGGGCGTCCTCGCGGGGGCCGAGCTGGCGCGCACGGCCGGCCTTCGAAAGGTGATCACCTTCGACGCGGGCGGCACCTCGACCGACGTATCGGTCATCGAGGACGGCGCCCCGCGCCACACCACGGGCGCCAAGCTGGGCCACTACGCCGTCAAGGTCCCCATGATCGACATCGTCACGGTGGGGACGGGGGGCGGCTCCATCGCCTCGGTGAGCCCGGAGGGGAGAATTCGGGTGGGGCCCAGGAGCGCGGGCGCCGAGCCCGGGCCCATGTGCTACGGCCGGGGGGGCGGGGAGCCGACCGTCACCGACGCCCAGCTCTTCCTCGGGCGCCTGCCCGATGGCCTGGTGGGCGGGGAACTCCCCCTCGACCGCGACAAGGCCGAGGAGGGGATTCGCCGGATCGCCGAGGCCCAGGGCATCCTCCCCGAGGAGGCGGCGCGGGGCGTCCTCGAGGTGGCCGCCTGGAACCAGGCCCTCGCCATCCGCCAGATGACGGTGAACCGGGGGAAGGACCCGCGCGAGTACGCCCTCCTCGCCTTCGGCGGGGCGGGCCCCCTCATGGCGGCCGAAATCGCCGAGGTCCTCGGGTTGCGGGAGGTGGTGGTGCCCCCCCAGCCCGGCTGCGGGAGCGCGCGGGGGCTGGTCGAGGTGGATCTGCGGAACGACTACGTGCGGACGTGCATCGCGCGCCTGGACGACACCCCGCTGGAGAAAATCGAGGGTCTCTACAAGACGATGGAGGCCGAGGCCGGGGTGGACCTCGAGGCCGAGAAGGTGCCCCGCGAGTCGCGCATCTACGTCCGCTCGGCCGACATGCGCTACCTCGGCGAGGGCCAGGAGATGACGATCGAGCTCCCCCCCGGCCTCCCCTTCGCCGATTCCGTGAAGGGCGCCGTCGCCGGCTTCCACGAGGCCTACCGCTTCCAGTTCGGCTTCAACTACCAGGACCGCACCCCGGTCGAGGTGGTCAACCTGCGCCTCACGGCGGTGGGGAAGATGCGCCGCCTCCCGCGGCGGGAGATCCCCGAGGGCGGGGAGGAGGAGGGGAGGAAGGGTGAGCGGCCGGTCTATTTCCCCGCCACGGGCTTCGCCCCCGCCCCGGTGTATGAGCGCGGGCGGCTCGGGAGAGGGAGAGTGTTGGAGGGTCCCGCCGTCGTCGAGGATTTCGGCTCGACCACCGTCGTTCCCCCTGGGGGGCGGTGCGAGGTGGACGAATGGGGGAACCTGCGAATCCTCCTCTCCGCCGCGCCGGCCGCCGAGGGCGCAGACGCCGGGGAGGCGGGCGCCGGGGAGGCGAATGCCGATGAAGCGAACGCTTCCGGAGCGGGCCCCGTCGTCCAGGAGATCGTCGAGGGCGCCCTCTACGCCGCCGAGCGCGAGATGGAGGACCTGGTCGAGCGCACCGCGCGCTCCCCCCTCATCCGCGACATGCACGACTACCGCGTGGGCCTCTTCGACCGCCGCGGAAACAAGCTGACGGGGCGCTCCTACTCGGCCGTGGTGGGGCCCGTCCTGAAGAACTGGCCCCTGGAGGAGATCCACGAGGGAGACGTCTTCTTGTGGAACGACGTGTATCTCTCCGAGGGGGGCATCGGCCACCTGCCCGACCTTTGCTCGTGCTATCCCATCTTCCATAAGGGGGAGCTCGCCGCCTTCGCCCTCGTTTTCGGCCACCACGACGACATCGGGGGCGCGGTTCCGGGGAGCCTCCCGACCGACGCCACCGAGGTGTTCCAGGAGGGCCTCCTCATCCCCCCGATCAAGCTCTACGACCGGGGCGTGCTGAACGAGGCGGCCTACCGCATCATCTTCCGCAACAGCCGGCTGGGCGAGCACCTCCAGGCCGACATCGACGCCGAGATCGCGGCCTGCCGCGCCGGGGGGGCGCGCCTGATCGAGCTCTTCGACCGCTTCGGGCGCGAGACCGTCTTCGACTGCTTCGAAGCCCTCTTCGACAAGTGCGAGCGCACCATCCGCGAGGAGCTTCTCTCGAAGATTCCCGACGGCTCCTACGAGTGGGAGGACTTCGTTGAGAGCGACGGGGTGGAGCGCGACAAGATCCACGCCCTCAAGCTCAAGATGACCAAGGCGGACGGCCGCCTCCTCCTCGACTTCACGGGCACCTCCCCCCAGGCGAAGGGCCCCATCAACTGGCCGGGCGACTACGCGGACGGCGCCTTCCTGAAGAAATGGATCGGGCCCATTCTGCGCAACCTCGCCGACAGCTACGAGCGGATGTTCGAGATCGACATCAACGAGGGGATCTGCCGCCTGATCGACATCAAGTTCCCCCCGCCGGGCACCCTCATCACCCCCGAGTTCCCCGCCCCCACGAACATGCGCACCTTCACCATCCTGCGCCTCCTCAGCCTCTTCTGCGGCGTCCTCGGCCTCGCGACCAAGGGGGCGATGCCCGCCGATCAGGAGACCATCCGCTACTGGGGCATCCACGGCCGCGACGGGGAGGGGAAATTCTTCCTCTTCCGCGAGATCCTGGGGGGCGGCTCGGGCGGACGTCCCTGGGGGGACGGGGTGGACGTCATCCACGTCGTGCCGAACAGCCGGAACCTGCCGGCCGAGTTCAGCGAGAGCCGCTTCCCCGTCCTCGTCGAGCGGCTCGGCCTCGCGCCCGACTCGGGCGGGCCGGGCAAGCGGCGCGGGGGGCTGGGCTACCTCAAGGAGTTCCGGGTGCTTTGCGACTGCGAGGCGCTCAGCAACGCCGACCGATCCATGCTCTTCCCGTGGGGGACGAACGGCGGGCGCGCCGGGGGGGGCTACCAGATCCTGATCAACCCCGGAACGCCGGCCGAGCGCGAGGTGCCCGCCATGAGCAACCGCATCTCCGTCATGGAGGGCGACCGCATCCGCGTCGTCACCACCGGGGGCGGCGGATGGGGAGACCCCATGGAGCGGGAGCTGGATCGCGTGCGCCAGGACGTCCTGTGGGGGAAGGTGACCGTGGACGGCGCCATGCGGCACTACGGGGTCGTCTTATCGGACGAGGAGACCGCGAAGATCGACGCCGAGGGAACGGCCGCCCTGCGCCAGCTCATGCGGAGCCGGCGGGGGAAGAAGCCGCCCTTCTTCGACCGGGGGCCGAATTTCGCCGCCCTCCGCAAGGGCCGAAACGCCAAAGGGAATGGCGGAAAGGGAGCGGGGTCCGCCGCCCGGGCGGGGCGCAAGGGATAAACCACCCCAACCCGGAGGGGTTCACCACCGGGCGCCTCCCGCTCGAGTGGCGCCTCCCGGACAGGGCGCCGCTCGACTTCACGGACAGGGAGAGCGGCTATTCGGGCTCCCCCTTCCGCGCCGTGGCGACGGTGGAGGACTAAGCCCGCCCGCGCGGAAGGGGACCCGCCCACGGGGGAGGGGAGGAGGGGGGAATGGCCGTCGCGGTCCGCGTCCTCGCCGGGACCTACCACGATTCGGTGAAGCTCATGCGCATCGCCGCCGAGGCCTCCGGCGCCCCCGGGGTGCGCCTGGCCATCGCCGTCCTGGGCTCCCCGATGAACCGGGAGCAGCTCGACGGGGCGGGCCTCCTGGCCGGGGAGGCGAAGGGGGCGGGCCCGAACGACCTCGTCCTCGCGGTGGAGGCCGCGGACGAGGAGACGGCGGCCGGGGCCCTGGCCGGGATGGAGGAGGCCCTGCGCGCGGCCCCTGCGACCAGTGGGGGAGGGGGCCCGGGCGATCTGCCCGCGCCCACCCTCGAGGCCGCCCTGGGGGGAGACCCGGGCATCAACCTCGCCCTCCTCTCCATCCCGGGCGAGCACGTCCGCCGCGAGGCCGAGCGCGCCCTGCGCAAGGGGCTCCACTGCCTCATCTTCAGCGACAACGTCCCCCTCGCCGACGAGGTGGCGCTCAAGGAGATGGCGCGCGCGCGCGGCCTCCTCCTCATGGGGCCCGACTGCGGCACGGCCCACATCGGGGGCGTGGGGCTGGGTTTTTGCAACGTCATGCGCGCGGGCCCCATCGGACTCGCCGGGGCGTCCGGGACCGGCCTCCAGGAGGCGATGGCGGCCATCGACGCGGCCGGCGGGGGGATCCGCTGCGCCCTCGGGACCGGGGGGCGGGACATCTCCGACGCCGTGGGCGGGATGGCCATGGTGGACGCCATCAAGACCCTGGCCGCCGACGGGGGAACCGAGGCGCTCCTCGTCCTCGGGAAGCCCCCCGGGCCCCGGGCCATGGAGGCGGTTCTGGGCGCCCTCGCGCGCTCCGGCAAGCCCGCCGTGGTTCACTTCGTCGGCGCGCCGGTTGAGGCGCTCGAGCGATCCCTTCCCGAGGGGGGAGGGATCACGGCGGCGGCCACCCTCGCCGAGGCCGGCGTCCGGGCGGCCTGCCTCGCCGAGGGCCGGGAGCCGCCGCCGCCTCCCGATGCGCCCGGGGATCTGCTCGCCGCCGTCTCGGCCTGGGGGCGCCGGAGGGGGCCGGGGCGCGGATTCCTCCGGGGGCTCTACACGGGGGGGACGCTGTGCGCCGAGGCGCAGGCCCTCCTGGGGCCCGAGTTCGGGCCCATCCGCTCGAACGCGCCCCTGGAGAAGAAGAACGCCCTGGCCGACCCGGAGGTCTCTGAGGGCCACACCGCCGTGGACCTGGGAGAGGATTTCTTCACGCGCGGGCGGCCGCATCCGATGATCGACCCGGCGCCGCGGGGGGCGCGCATCCTCCAGGAGGCGAAGGACCCGGAGGCGGCGGTCGTCCTCCTCGATGTCGTCCTCGGGCTGGGGGTCCATCCGGACCCGGCCGGGGAGGCGGCCCGGGCGGTGCGGGAGGCCCTCGCCGCCCGTCCGGATCTGCTCTTCGTCGCCGCCGTGACCGGAACCGGGGGGGACCCGCAGGGGCTGGAGGGGCAGCGCGGCGCCCTCCGGGAGGCGGGGGCCCTGGTGGCCCCGACCCACGCCCAGGCCTGCCTCCTCGCGGGGGCGGCGCTCCGGGAGTGCGCGTCGTGAGCGCGGCGCGAAGGGACCTTCTCGGGGGCGTCCGGGTGGCGAACGTGGGGGTGGAATTGTTCTCCGAGGCCCTGCGCGCCCAGGGGGCGCCCGTGGTGCAGGTGAACTGGCGGCCGCCCGCCGGAGGGGATGAGGAGATGCTCGAGCGGATCGAGAAGCTGGAGGGTTGCGCGGCGGCGAACGACCTGGCGGCCGAGCGCCTCCAGGCGGCGCGGCCCGTCTGGGTGGACGTGGGGACGGCGCGCGGGACGGTGCCCGGGATGGGGGAGCGGATGATCCTCCACGCCGGGCCGCCCGTCGCCTGGGAGGACATGTGCGGCCCCTTGCGGGGGGCCGTCGTGGGGGCGGTTCTCCTGGAGGGCTGGGCCGAGGACGCGGCCGGGGCCGAGCGCCTCGCCGGGAGCGGTGAGATCGCCTTCGAGCCCTGCCACCACCACGCCGCGGTGGGTCCGATGGCGGGCGTCATGTCCCCCTCGATGCCCGTCTTCGTCCTGGAGAATCGCGCGCCGGCCGAGCTGGGGGGAGGGGGGCGGAGCTACTGCACCCTGAACGAGGGGCTCGGGAAGGTGCTTCGCTACGGCGCCTACGGGCCCGAGGTGCTCGACCGTCTGCGCTGGATGGCCGAGGAGCTCGCCCCCGCGATGAAGGCCACGGTGGGCGCCATGGAGGACGGGCTCGACATCAAGAACATCATCGCGCGCGCCCTCCACATGGGGGATGAGGTGCACAACCGCAACCTGGCGGCCACGGCCACCTTC
>JAZGDQ010000055.1:0-2269 GCA_036477985.1 bacterium | reverse complement strand
CGCCGCCCTCGATGGGCACGCCGCGGGCAGCGCCCTCGAACTCGAATCCATCCTCGAGGCGGACCGCTGGGCCCGGGAGTTCGCGGCGGCCCGCCTGAACGGACTGGGCGCCAAAGTGCGGCCGTGAGGGAGGGGCCTGGGGAGGCGCCGAAGGGGGCGGATCACCCGGCGGGCCCGCCCGGGGGACTCGCCTGGTGCACCGCCACCTTGTGCGGGGTCGGGCGCTTCCCCGTCGCGCCGGGGACGGCGGGCTCCGCCGTGGGCGTCGCCCTCTACTGGGCGCTCTCCCGGGGGGGGGGAGACCTCCTCGTCCTGGCGGGACTCGCCCTGGCGGCGGCGGCCGGCGTCTGGGCCGGGGGCGTGGTCGAGCGCGCCCGGGGGGAGAAGGACCCCTCCGAGGTGGTGATGGACGAGGTGGCCGGCCAGCTCTTGTGTCTGCTGGCGGCCCCCCCGACGTGGGGGAATCTGGCGGCGGGCTTCCTCCTCTTCCGCGCCATCGACATCGTCAAGCCCTTTCGCCGGATCGAGCGCCTCCCGGGAGGATGGGGGATCGTCGCCGACGACCTCGTGGCCGGGGCCATCGGATGGGTTTTGCTCGCCGCCGCCCGCGGGGCGGATCTTCTCTGAGGAGGATGCGGATGGCCGAGGCCCCCGAGCGGGAGCTGGGCGCCGGCCTCACGGGCCGGGGCTGGCGCATCGTCACGGCCGAGAGCTGCACCGGGGGGCTCATCGCCCACCGCCTCACCAACGTGGCGGGCAGCTCGGCCTACTTCGAGCGCGGCTTCATCACCTACAGCAACGAGGCGAAGCAGGAGGTGCTTGGCGTGCCCGAGGAGGTCCTCATCGCCCACGGGGCGGTGAGCGGGCCCTGCGCCTGGGCCATGGCCGAGGGCGCGCGCGCGGCGGGGCGCTGCGAGGTGGGCCTCTCCGTCACCGGAATCGCCGGCCCCGCCGGGGGGACGCCCGAGAAGCCCGTCGGGACGGTCTTCATGGCGGTCTCCCTTCCCTCGGGGACGCGCTGCCGCGAGTTCCACTTGTCCGGGGAGCGCGAGGAGGTCAAGGCCCAGACGGCCGAGGCGGCGCTCGCCCTGGTGTGCGAAGCCCTTCGCGAAGAAGGCTAGAGCGGGCCATGCGCGCCTTCCTGGCCGTGCCCCTTCCGCCGGATTTCCGCCCCGCCGTCGAATCCCTGCAGGAGAACCTGGGCAGCCTCTCGGCCCTGGGCGAGTTCCGGTGGATCCCCGCGGGGAACGTTCACCTCACCCTCCGCTTCCTGGGGGAGATCGGCGAGGAGGAGGCCCGCGCCGCGGGAGACGCCCTCGAGGCGGCGGCGGCCGAGGGCGCGGAGTTCGAGCTGCGCCTGGAGCGCTTCGGCGTCTTTCCTCACCTGAAGAGCCCGAACGTCCTTTGGGCCGGGCCGAACGAGGTGCCCCCCGCGCTGGCCGCCCTGGCCGGGGCGCTCGGGGGGGCGCTGGAGGAGGCCGGCTTTCCCCGGGAGGGGCGGCCCTTCCAGGCCCACCTCACCCTGGGGCGGCGTCGGGGGCGGGGCCGCGCGCCGGCGGGCCTGGAGGGGGAGCTTGAGGCCGCCGAGAGCAGGTGGCTCCAGCCTCCCCCCTCCTTCCGCACGGCCGAGGCCGCCCTCTTCCGAAGCGACCTTCGCCCGAGCGGCGCCATCTACACCCCCGTGCGGCAGGTCGCCCTCCCGAAGAGGTAGGGGAGGGGCGCGCTTCGCTCTTGGAGCGTTCGTTCTCCCTCAGCCGGGGGTGTCTCGCCCGGCGGTGACTCGGGGGATGGGCTAGGGATGAAAGGTGAGATTCGGGTGCCGCTTGCGGAAGTAGGCGCCCATGGCCACCACCGCCAGGAGGTTTCCGATCAGGATCCCCGGGATGGTGAGGGTGTGCAGGACCGACTCGGCGAACACCATGCTTACCCCCAGGACCCCGAACATGAAGACGACTACGAGGAGGGCGATGCCGAAGCCGTAGTTCGGATCCCGCTCTACCAGCCGGACGAGCCAAGCGGCGGCGCCGCCGAAGGCGACGAAGACCATGCCGTGGACCCAGGTGAAAGTCAGGATCATCCGGAAGGAGAGGGGGAGGTCGGCGGGCGAGGCGATCTGGGCCGGGCCGCCGCCGAAGAGCGCCGTGCCCAGGACGTTGGGGGTGAAGAGGGGCCGGCCCTGGAAGAGGTCCAAGATGAGGAACCAGACGGCGACCGTCGCCGCCCCGATGAGGCCCGCCGCCATTCCCTCGTCCATCACCTTGGAGGAGGT
>JAZGDQ010000549.1:0-2940 GCA_036477985.1 bacterium | reverse complement strand
CCCTGCGGACCCTCTTGATCGACGAGGTCCCCCACCTGGAGGACATCATCCGCCCCCGGGTCGAGGTGGTGGCCGATCTCGCCGACAGCCTGAGAGAGCTGGCCGCCTCCCTCTCCTCCGGGAACGGGTGGGACAGCGAGGACCTCGAATCCTACCGGAGCCTGCGGCGGGGGCTCCTCCACCCCCGCGGGGAGGGCCTGATGCCGGGCGCCGTCATCCGCCTCACGCGCGAGCGCCTGCCCGACGGGGGTTTCGTGACCGCCGACGCGGGAAGCCACAAGGTGCTGGCGAGCGATATCTGGGAGAGCCGCCGCCCCCGGGGATTCCTCACCTCGAGCGGGCTGGGCTCGATGGCCGTCGCCCTCCCGGCCGCCTTGGCGGCCAAGCTGGTGGAGCCCCAGACCCCGGTGGCCTGCCTCACCGGGGACGGGGGCTTCCTCATGCGGCTGGGGGACCTGGAGGTGGCCGTCCGGGAGGGACTTCCCATCGTGGTGGTCATCTTCAACGACGGCGTTCTCAATCTAATAAAAATGAAACAGGATTCGCGCCAATTCGCCCGCCAGGGCACCCATTTCGCGGACACCGACTACGTTTCCCTCTCCCGGGGCCTCGGATTCGAGGCCGAGCGGGTCGATTCGGAGGAGGCCCTCAAGGACGCCCTGGCCCGGGCCTTCGCCTCCGGGCGCCCCTGGGTGATCGATGCGGTCATCAATCCGGACGGCTACCTGGCGGCGAAGGAGGTTCGGCCCGAGTAGACCCAAAAATCAGCACTTGACATCGGGGGGGCGATCCGAGCAATCTTTTACCAAAGGAATCAATTCAGGGCGGGAATCGGCCCCTCCAGGGCGTGTGGTGCGGCCGTTTCCGCCTCTACTCCCATCCGGAGGTGCGCCCAAGAGCGGGCCTCGGGACGGGCTATACCTCGGAGGGGTTAAGTGCCTGAAGGAACGGTGAAATGGTTCAACGATTCAAAGGGATATGGGTTCATCGAGCAGGAAGGTGCTGACGACATCTTCGTCCACTTTTCCGCCATCCAGGAAGAAGGCTTTAAATCTCTGAAGGAAGGCGAGCGGGTCAACTTCGAAATCGTCCAGGGCCCCAAGGGGCTCCAGGCCGCCAACGTCGTCAGGGTTGCCAGCGAAGGGGCCTAGATCGGTCTCCGGCGGCATCACTCTCAAAATGACGAGAGGGCGCCGGTAAGGATAAGTTCGGCCGCGAGCCGTCCGCTGCGCACGGCCCCCTCCACCGTCGCCGGAAGTCCGGTCGCGGTCCAATCCCCTGCCAGGCAGAGCCCCCCAATCGGCGTCTCCGGCCCGGGTCGCCAATCCTGCTCGTCCGCTCCATTCGCCCAAGTCGCCGCCCTTTCCCGAACCACGAGCACTCGCCGAATCCCGCATCCGGGCAGGAGGCGGGAGAGCGTCTCGCGCGCGGCGTCCTCGAGCCGGCCCCGGCCCTGGGCGGCGATCGAATCCTCCCCCCCGGCGAGGAGGGCGAGAGGCCCCGCGCCCTCCCCCTCCGGGGCGGCGGCGGTCGGGCGGAAGAGCCAGTGCCACGGCTCCCCCATCAGGGCCTCGAAGGGGGGACCGGGCGCCGGCCGGTCGAGCCAAAGGTAGGCGCTGGCGATGGGGCCGGGCCGCAGCCGGGCGACATCCCGCCAGGGCGCCTCCCCCCGCAGCTCCTCGGGAAGGAGGGCGAGCAGGGCCGGGGGCGGAACGGCCGCCACGACGGCATCGGCCTCCACGCGCTCCCCCCCCGGGAGAAGCACCCCGCGCGAGCGCCCTCCCTCGATGAGGATCCGCCGGGCGGGCGACTTCGTCCGCACCTCCCCCCCCAGGCTTCGAATGCGCTCGGCCGCCGGCGCAGCCCAGAACGCCCCGAGCGGGAGGTCCGGCGTCCCGAGGGCCGCCCCCTGGGGGCCCGCCCCGAAGGATTCCAGGAGGACCCGGCGGAAGAGGGCCGCGCTCCCCTTCCCGAGAGGAAGGTTGAGGACCGCGCGCGCGAAGGGCTCCCAGAACCATTCGCGGGCGGCCTCCCCCTGGCCCAGCCGGACGAGCATCTCCTCCACCGTGCCCGCGCCCCCCTCGCGGGAGGAGAGGGCGCGCAGGAGCCCCCGCGCGATGCCGAGCCGGGCGAGCGGCCCCGGCCCCCGCCAGCGCAAAAGGGCCGCCAGGCGGGCCAACACGCCCCCCTCGGGCGGGAAGGCAAGGCGCGCGAGCCGGACGCCCCCCGGCGCGGCCGGATCCGCCAGGCGGTAGGTGAGGTCGAGTGCGGGGGGGAGGCGGAGGCGGGGCGCGGCCCCGATTCGCCTCAGGAGATCGCGGAGGGCGGGGTTGGCCGCCATGAAGAGGTGGGGGCCCCAGTCGAGCTCGGTCGCCGAGCGCCGGTCCCGAAAGCTGCGGGCGCGCCCCCCGAGGAGTGCGCCCGCCTCCAGGAGGGTGACCCGTCGGCCGGCCTCGGCGAGGGCGAGGGCCGCCGACATCCCGGCGGCGCCCCCTCCCACCACCACCGCCAGACCGGCCTCCGCGGCCGGGGGAGGAGGAGAAGGAGAGGGGTGGGGCCCGCTCATCGCTCCAGGTAGCAGCGCGCCGCCTCGCGCAGCTTGGCCCCGGTCGAGAGGGAGAGGCGCTTCTTCCAGATCGGGAACCCGTCGGCCTCCATCTCCTCCAGCAGGCGGCGGTAGATGGCCCCCATCAGCCGGGCGGGGAAGAGCAGCCCCTCGCTCCCCCGGGGGAAGGCCTCACGCGCCTCCTCGAAGAAGGCCCGCGCGCGGCCCGCCTCGAAGCGCAGGAGGGCCTCCATCTCGCGCGAGCGCCTCCCCTCCCGAATCTGCGTCTCCTCCACCCCGAAGCGATCCAGATCCTCGAGGGGAAGATAGAGGCGCCCGACCCCGGCGTCCTCCTTCAGGTCGCGCAGGATGTTCACCAGCTGAAGGGCGATGCC
>JAZGDQ010000548.1:0-3325 GCA_036477985.1 bacterium | reverse complement strand
TGCGGAGCCTGCGGCGGCGGCTCAGCCCCGAGGAGTTCGCCGGCGAGGCCGTCGAGATCCTCCGCTTCTACCACCCCTTCATCCTCGCCTGCATGGGCGTGCTCATCATCACCGGCGCCTGGCAGCTGACCGGCCTCAAGGCCGCCATGGGGGCCTCCTTCGGGCGCCTCTTCATCCCCCTGGGCCTCAAGCTGGGCTTCGTCTTCCTCCTCGTCCTGGGGATGAGCTTCCAGTTCTTCGCCCTGGGCCTTCGCCTCACCCGCGGGACCGGGCCCGCCGGCAACGGCCGCCCCCTCTCGGACACGACCGAGGGAACCCTTCAGCTCATCCGCGCCGTCGAGCGCGTCAACCTGGTCAACATCCTCCTCGGCCTGCTGGCCATCTTCTTCGGCCTCGCCCTCTCGAAGGCGTATTAGGCGCGGGAATTCCCCCTCGATTCCGTTTTTCCCTCCGCTTCGGCTGTGCTAGGATTTTTCCACCGCGCGAGTTCGATCCGAATCGGCCCGGATCATTCGGGTCCGATCCGCAAAGGACATCTTTCGGCGCTCTGCGTCTTGCAGAAATCTTCGGGCGACCCCTCGGGAGGAGGCACGCGATGCCGGTCATCATCAGGCGAGGCTCGGTCCAGGCAGAGAGGAAGGCGGCGGGGGTTTTGTTCGAGGCGCTGGTCACTCCCGAGACGGTGAAGAGCGACGCCGCCCGGATGGGCCGGTGGCGCCTCGACCCGGGGAGCGCGGCCGAGCTCTCCGTTCCGGGGGAGAACATCGCCTGGATCCAGATCCTCCAGGGCGAGGGCCGGCTCACGGGCTCGGAGGGGGAGCACGACCTGACGAACGTGAACGTCGCCTTCCTTCCCCCCGGCTTCCAGGGCGCTTTCGAGAGCCCGAACGGCGCCGCCTTCCTCTTGGCCGAGATTCCGGACGCCGCGCGCTTCGACCCCCAGATCGCCGCGAATCCCCCCTCCTTCCGCCTCATCGACTGGACCACCGAGCCCGCCCTGAAGTCCGAGCACGACGGCCGGATGCGCGTCTACATCGTCACCCCCAAGCTCCTCGGGACGAAGGCGGCCAAGGGGGAGATGATCTTCTACCCGGCCGGGGAGGCGTGCCCGAACCACCACCACACCGGGGCCGAGCACTTCTTCTACGTCCTCCAGGGCGGGGGGACCTACTACTCCGACGGAACGCCCATGAAGATGGGCGCGGGGGACGTGGTCTACAGCCACCCCTCCGAGAAGCACTACTTCATCAACGACGGGAAGGAGGAGCTTATTTTCGCCGAGTTCTTCGTCCCCAGCCAGAACGTCACGGTGTGGGAGAACCCCGATAAGGCGTGCGCCTGGCTCCCGACCGGGAAGAACATCAAGGGGGGGGTCCCGGTGCGCCAGATCAAGGCCCACTCCTCGGCCCTCGTCGAGGTTCCCGAGGACGTCTAGGGCGCGCCCGCTTCCGCCCCCTCCGGCGGCCCCCCCGGCGGCCCCTCTGCCTCCCCCTCAGGCGGCCCGTATCCGCCGCCGCCCGGGGTGATGAGGGTGAGGATGTCGCCCGCCTGGAGCGTGGTCGTCTCCTTCGGGTTGACCGCCTCGCCGTTGATGAGAACCTGGCCGGGGGCGCCCTCCCCCCCGCCGTAGAGCCCCGGCGCGGGCCGGCGCGTGCGCTCGGCCATGAAGGAGACGGTCACCTTCCCGGGCGAATCGTTCCGCATCACGATGCGCTGGCCGCAGCCGCCTCGGCGGCGCCCTTCCCCCCCCGAATCCCGCAAAATCGTCTTCTCCAGGAAGGTGAAGGGCGTGATGCGCTCGAGCGCCTCGATCGGGGTGTTCGAGACGTTGCTCGGAAAGCTCAGGCAGGCGTGCCCCTCCCGGCGGGCCGTGGCGCCCGTCCCCCCGTTCTGAAAGAAGAGGCCGGCCGTCCGCTCCCCCCGCTTGTCGGGCCCGCTGTAGTTGACGCACCAGAGGGGGGAGCCCGAGGCCGCCGCCACCCGCTCGGGCATGACCGGAGCCAGAGCGGCGAAGACGGCCGCCGGCAGGTAGTGCCCCACCAGCATCCGCCCGCCCCCCGGCGCGGGGCGGCGCGGGTTGAGGATGCTCCCCTCCGGCGCCCGCACCTCGATGGGCCGGAAGCACCCCTCGTTGTTCGGAACCTCGGGGCAGAGGGCGCATTTGATGGGGTAGACCGAGTAGGCGTAGGTGTAGTTGGAGGCGACGTTGAGGGCGCGGTCCACCTGGGGGGAGGACCCTTCGTAATCGATCACGAGCGCGTCGCCCTTCTTCTCGAGGCGCGCCCGGATGCGGATGGGCTCGGCCAGCCCGTCCGTCTCGAGCGCCGAGGTGTAGACTCCGTCCGGAACCGCCCGCAGCGCCCCGCGCATCGCCCCCTCCGAGCGCCCTTGTATCTCGGCCGTCAGCGCACGCAGATCCTCCAGCCCGTACTCGTCGAGGAGGGCGGCGAGCCGCCCCTCGGCGAGGCCGTTCGCCGTCACCTGGGCGTAAATGTCGCCCATCACCAGGTCCGGAACGCGAACGTTGTAACGGATGAGGCGGATGAGCGTCTCGTTCGCCTCCCCCGCGCGGTAGAGCTTCATGATGGGGATCTGGAGGCCCTCCTCGTAGACCTCCTGGGGATCGGGCGAGCGGATCTTCCCCCCGATGTCGGGCAGGTGGGCCGTGCTGGCCGCGAAGCCGACGAAGCGCCCGCGGTGGAAGATGGGCTTGGCGACGTTCACGTCCGGGAGGTGGCCGGTCCCGTACCAGATGTCGTTGGTCACGAGAACGTCGCCCGGGGACAGCTGCTCGGGCGGGAACTCGCGCAGGAAATGGCGCACCGTGATCGGAAGGGTGCCGATGAAGGAGGGGATGCTCGCCGTGCATTGGACGAGGGACTCGCCCCGGTCGTCGGTGAGGACGCAGGAGAAGTCGTTCGACTCCTTCACCAGGGTCGAGAAGGCGGTGCGGACCAGGGTGGCCGCCGCCTCGTCGACGAGTCCGATGAGGCGGCGCCAGATCACCTCCAGAGAGATCGGATCGAACTTCACTCTTCTTCCTCCTCCTCCCCCTCCCAGCGAAGGAGCACGTCGCCCGAGGACTCCTTCCGGAAGACCACGCCCGGGGGCGCGAGGATGGTGGCCTCCCGCTCCTCGATGACGGCCGGGCCGCGAAACTCCTCGCCCTCGGGCAGGGCGTATCGGTCGTAGACCGCCCCCTCGATAAAACCCGCCTCCGGGCCGCCGTACATCCGCCGCCGCCCCTTGAGGGGCGGGGCCCCGCCCGCCTGTCCCTCCTCTCCCTCCCCCGCCGCCATGGGAAAGACCTCGGGCGGGGGACCCA
>JAZGDQ010000547.1:0-2811 GCA_036477985.1 bacterium | reverse complement strand
TCCTTTCCCCCCGTCCTCCGCCGCGATCCTCTGGGGGCGGCCCGGCCGGAGGGGCGATCCCGCACATAAACTCCCTGCCCGGCGGGGCGGGAGTTTGGTTGACAATAAAATGGGGATATTCTATTTTAGTATTTACAATTTTGGGTTTTCGGCCCCTTCCACATCCAAGCTCTCGGCATGTCTAGGCTCTGAACACAGAGGAGGGCATGGCGGACTTCACCCTCACCGAGGAGCACCAGTCCCTCCGCGGGGTGGTTTCCTTTCTCCGCGGCGGCGGGAACAATCGCATTCACCGGATCAAGAAGCGCGGACGCGCCGCCGGCCCGCCCCCCGGGTGAGGGGTGGGGCGAGGCGCCCAAAGGGGAGGAATGGTCGAGGAATTTCAATACGGCTCGGCGTGCGCAATGCCCTTGCCGAGTCGGGTGCGGACGACTCTCAGGGGAGGAAGACCCATGCGATTCGCAAGAAGAAAGGCAGGCGTTTGGACGGCGCTGACCGCCGTGCTGCTCTTTGCGGCCGGACTCGTCCTCGGCTCCGCCCCGTCGGCGGCCGAGAAAAAGCCGGTGGTGATCGGGGTGGCCATCGCCCTCACCGGAAAGGTGTCCAAGTCGGGGAAGCTGACCCTTCGCGGCTACGAGATGTGGCAGCGCGACATCAACGCCAAGGGGGGGCTCCTGGGCCGGAAGGTGAAGCTCAAGGTCTACGACGACGAGAGCAAGCCCTCGACGGGCGCGAAGCTCATGGAGCGCCTCATCACCTACGACAAGGTGGACCTGATCTTCGGCCCCTTCAGCAGCCCGGTGACCTTCGCCACCAGCACCGTCACCGAGAAGTACAAGTTTCCGATGATCGCGGGCGGCTCGAGCAGCTCGAAGCCCTTCTCGCGGGGCTTCAAGTATCTCTTCCAGGTGATGCGGGTGAACAACGACTCCATGCTCGGCAACCTCACGCTTCTCAAGGAGAAGGGGGCCAAGACCCTCGCGATCATTCACTCCGCCAGCATCTACCCGACCTCGCTCGCGAAGGGGCTGAAGGTGCTCGCCAAGAGAATGGGTCTCAAGCTTCTCTCGGTGGACAAGTACCCCCCCAAGACGATGGATTTCACCTCGCTTCTCATCAAGGTGAAGGGCCTCGATCCGGACGCGCTCTTCCTGTTCGGCTACTACCCGGACGGGGTGGCGATCACCAAGCAGGTCAAGGAGCTGAACCTCAACCCGCGCCACCTGGCGGTCATGCTCGGCGCCTCCTACGACGAGTTCGGCTCCGATAAGGGGATGGGCCAGGACGCCAACTTCGTCGGCGGCTACAGTGGCTGGGAGCCTTTCCTGAACACGCCGGGCAACAAGGCGTTCGTGAAGAAGTACTTCGCGCAGTACAAGGACGACCGGTTCCTGGACTCACACGTGATTTACGGCTACATCAGCGGCCAAGTGATGGAGCGCGCCGTCAACGAGGTCGGCTCTCTCAACCGCGACAAGATCCGCGACGCGATCGCGAAGATGAAGTTCTCGGGCTACATGCCGGGCCATTTCGAGGTGGATCCGAAGACCGGCATGCAGATCGGTCACGAGTGGGCGACCATGCAGTGGCAGAATGGGAAGAAGGTCATCGTGTGGCCGAAGGGAGTGGCTACGGGCGAGTTTGTTTACCCCACGCCGCGGTGGAAGGAGCGGAATTAGGCTTTTCTCGCCTGAGGGCTCGGAATCCCTCGCGAAGGATTGAGCCCCGGGCGTGGGGCCGGCGACGATGGGCCTGCCGGCCCGCACCCGTCTCTGGAGAGGACGCCTGTCCCCGGGGCCCGTCCCGTGTGAGTCTGCGGGGCGGGCTCCGGGAGGCGCCTTCGTGCGCCCGCTTCACACACCTCTCGGGATGGCCGTATCTGCACGCGCACGAGGGAGCGGGGTTCACCCGCGCCTGAGGGAGCCGACCTGGGCCCGAGCGGAGGCTGGGACGCGATGTTCTCCGAAGGAATGCCGTTGATGCTCTCCCAGGCGGTCGTCAGCGGCCTCCTGATCGGCGCGGTGTACGCTCTCTTGGCCCTCGGCCTCACCCTGACCTTCGGCGTGATGCACGTCATCAACATCGCACACGGCGAGATGCTCATGCTGGGGGCCTACGTCAGCTTTTGGCTCTTCCATCTCCTCGGTCTGAACCCGTTGGTCGCCATCGTGTTCGCCGCGCCGGCCATGTTCGTCCTGGGGGCTTTGATGGAAAAAGTCGTTCTCGAGCGGATCGTCGAGGACATCGAAACCACCTCCCTTCTCGTCACCTTCGGGATCTCCATCTGCATCATAAACGTGGCCATCTGGCTCTGGTCGACCGATTTCAAGGCGATTCCCTTCCTCACCGGGTCCTGGCTCGCGGGTGCATTGGTGTTTCCCAAGTCCCGGCTCGTGGGGGCGGCGCTCGCCTTGGGGTTTTCGCTCCTCGTTTTTTTATTCCTGAAGTTTTCCCGGCTGGGCAAGGCCATCCGGGCCACCTCCAACAGCCATGACCTCGCCGCCACGTGCGGCGTGTACGTCAAGCGCATATATTTCATCACCTTCGGCTTGGCCAGCGCGCTGGGCGCCGCGGCGGGGGCGCTCGCCAGCATCATGTTCGCCATCTACCCCGAGATGGGGCCGACCTTCCTGATGCGCTCGTTCACCGTGATTGTCCTGGGCGGAATGGGCAGCGTCCTGGGCGCGATGCTGGGCGGAATGTTGCTCGGCCTGACCGAGGGGGTGGGGAGCCTGTTCCTTTCGGGAGAGGGCGGGGGGGCGATCACCTATGTCATCCTCCTCCTCGTCCTCCTCTTCCGCCCCGCCGGGC
>JAZGDQ010000546.1:0-2282 GCA_036477985.1 bacterium | reverse complement strand
CTTGTGGAGTGATAAACGAGGGGTGTAGGTGTCCACACAAAAACGCCCCGCCTTGATCCCTCAAGACGGGGCGTTTGTTTTGCGCCGAAAACCCCCTACGCCGGAAGCGAGATCCCTTCCTTCTCGGTGAGCTCGTCCCAGTTCTTCTCCACGCGCTGCTTGAGCTCGGCCATGAACTCGCGCGTGATGAAGGCGGGCATCTTGATGTTCTCGTTCACCCGCTCGTAGACCCGCTCGGGGACGTCGTACTCCTCGAGGGTGTAGCCCACCTTCTTCTCCAGGAGCCGGCCGCGCAGGTAGGCCCTGCGGATGGCGGTCTGCATCTCATCGTTCGTGAGGGAGAGGCCGAACATGTCGTTGAGGGAGGCGACGACGTTTTCGTTCGGGACGCCGGCGAACTTGCAGGTGCCGATCAGGTCGTCGCGCGTGTAGTAGATGCCGTTCATGACGGCCTTCTCCCAGTAGTCCATGTCGGTCTTCTGGCCGTCCAGGATGAGGAGGAGGAAGGTGCGCAGGCTCATGTGGCCGCCGGCCAGCGCCCAGGGGTAGCCCGGGTTCGTCTCGGGCAGGTAGGCCGGGTATTCGAGCCCCTTTCCCTGCATGGCGTAGGAGGTCTCGCCCGTCGCCATCGAGAGGCGTATGACGCCCTGGCCGAGATCCTCGCAGCGGCCCGCGGCCGTCTCCCGGATGATCGCCGTCATCTTCTCGTATTCCCCGAAGCGGAGGCCCCCGAGAATGGCCTTGTCCGGGTTCCGCTCGTTGTACTCCATGGCGTAGCTGACGGTCGCCCCCAGGCTGATGGCGTCGAAGCCCATCCGGTCGGCCAGCTCGACGATCTCGAGCGCCTCCTCCTTGTCGTAGATGCCGCAGTTGGGGGCGAGGAGGTCGAGCGGCTCGTAGTCGAACTTGACGCGGAACCGGCCCTTCTTGGCCTTCCTCCCCTCGGCCGTCTCGCCCTCGGGGCGGTCGTAGATGTTCTTGTGGCAGGCGATGCCGCACTTGAAGCAGGACTCGTCCTTGACGACGTAGGGCTCCTCGTAGGAGCCGCGGTAGAGGGGGACGGTGTCCTCGTCGCCGGGCGGCTCGAAGTTGCGCTCCGGAAGGCAGCCGATGGGGTGGAGGCCCGCGATGTTGCGCCAGGTGCCGCCGCCGCCCTCGGCCTTGTGGGCGTCGCGGTAGGCCTTGGAGCCCGCCCCGCGGGAGATCACCTTGTTGGCCTCCTTGACGACCTCGGTGACGGCGGACTTGTCGTCCGGCGCCTGGGCGACGATGGCGATGAGGTTCTTGCTCCCCATCACCCCGCCGAAGCCTCCGCGCCCGCAGAAGCGGGGCTTGCAGTCCCCGCTCTTGAGCTGGTTCACCGAGCTGAGGGCGATGGCGGCCATCCGGTTGGTCCGGAAATTCTCGCCCGGCGGGCCGATGACGGCGAAGTGGGCGTCCTCGTACTCCCCGGCGAGCGCCATGATCTTCTCGTGGGTGTCCTTGCCCAGGAGGGAGGAGGCGTCCACGAGCTCCATCGAGGGCGGGCCGCCCAAATTCTCGCTTTTGATGACCAGGGTGACGGGCTTCTCGCTCCGGCCGGTGAAGAGGATCTCGTCCAGGCCGGCGAAGGCCACCTTGGAGCCGAACTTGCCCGAGCCGGCGGACCACATGGCCGAGGGGGCGCCCTTGCGGGTGCTCTTGAGCGGGCTGTAGCCCCCGAAGAAGGTCCGCAGCCCGGTCATGAAGTTGGTCCCCGAGAAGCAGCCCAGCTCCATGACGAGGGGGGCGGAGGGGGCGTAGGGGTCGCTCACGTCGTGGCGGGAGAGAACCTTGAAGATGCGCCCGATGCCGCCGAGGAAATCCTCGAGGTCGGCGCAGGACTTCTCCTCCAGGGAGATCGTCCCGGCGGAGAGGTCCACCGCGGCGCTTCGGTATTTGTAATCCGTGGGGTTATTCTTCCCGTTTTTCGCGTCCGTCCACATTGCGGGGGGATACCTCCTGGAGAAGAAAAAGGCGGGCCCGGGTGGAGAGGGGGCCGGCGCCGCTGGAAACGATATGTGACGAGCTGATCCGATTATTCCCGATCCTGGGGTGAGGGGCAAGGCGGGAGGGAAGGAATCATCTTCATTTTTTACCTTCCCGCTCAATTCGGTCCAAAAATTCTTCAATTGATTCCTTCGGCCTAGGAGTCTTTGGCCGCTGTACGGCCTCTTTTATGAAATCGGAAACCGACTTTGGAGGTTCTACTTTGAAAGGGGAAAATACCTTTCCGGTTCGTGTATCGATTACCAAAGCACCCA
>JAZGDQ010000545.1:0-7382 GCA_036477985.1 bacterium | reverse complement strand
TTCCCGCCGATGCGCAGGTCGTTGGGCCACTTGAGGCCGACTTTCCGCCCTCCAGTCCCGGCGAGTCGGGCCAGCCCCTCGGCCGCCGCGACGCCCGCCAGGAGGGTGAGGGCGGGGATCCGCCCGGCCTCGAGCGGGGGCCGCAGGAGGGCCGAGAAGTAGAGCCCCCCCGGGGGGGAGTGCCAGCCGCGCCCCGACCGGCCCCGGCCCCGGCGCTGGGCGTCGGCCCGGAGGACGAGGCCCTCCGCCTCCCCGGCCCGCGCGCGGGCGAGGAGGAGATCGTTCGTCGAATCGACCTCCCCCAGCTCCTCGATCCGCCAGAGGAGTGCGGGGGCGCAGGCGCCCCGGGCTTCGGCCATTCAGCTCTTGAGCTCCATGAGCCGGGAGAGGTTCTCGCGCAGCTTTCCCTCCCGGGCGCGGGCCTCGGCGAGGCGGTTTCTGTCCTTCTCCACGACGGCCGCGGGCGCGCGCTCCACGAAGGAGGGGTTGGACAGTTTCTTCTCGACGGCCGCGATGTCCTTGGCGAGGTCGGCGAGCTGCTTCTCGAGCCGGCGGATCTCCTCCTCGGCGTCGATGAGGCCGTCGATGGGGACGAAGAGCTCGACCCCTCCGCCCACGGCGGCGGCGGCGGCCTTGGGGCGCGCCACCCGGGGGCCGACCGTCCAGTCCGGGTGAATCCGCGCGAGGCGCTGGAGCCATTCGGACTCCCCGCGGATGAGCTTTTCGCGCTCCGGGTCCTCGACGTGGATCAGGACGGGCACCTCCCGGCCCGGCGCGATGTTCAGCTCGCCCCGGATGTTGCGGACCCCGCCGATGATCTCCATCAGCGCGCCGAACTCCTCCTCCGCCCGGGGGTCGTCCCGCCCCGCCTCGGCCTCGGGCCAGGGGGCGACGGTGATGCTCTCCCCCTTCCGGTTCGGGAGCTTTTGCCAGATCTCCTCGGTGATGAAGGGCACGAAGGGATGGAGGAGGCGGAGGGTCCGCTCGAGGACGTGGACGAGCACGGCGCGGCGCCCTTCGCCTTCGGGCCCTCCGGTGAGGGCCGGCTTGATCAGCTCGATGTACCAGTCGCACAGCTCGTGCCAGGTGAACTGGTAGAGGGAGAGGGCGGCGTCGTTGAAGCGGTACTCCTCGAGGGCCAGGCTCGCCTTTCGGGTGACCTCGTTCAGCCGGCTCAGGATCCACCGGTCCCCCAGGGCGAGCGCCTCGGGCGCGGGCATCTCCAGCGGGCCCTCCCCCACATTCATCAGGGTGAAGCGCGCCGCGTTCCACAGCTTGTTGCAGAAATTCCGAAAACCCGAGATCCGCTCCTCCGAGAGGCGGATGTCGCGCCCCTGGGCCGCCATGGCGGCCAGCGTCAGGCGGAGCGCATCGGTTCCGTAGATGTCGATCACATCGAGGGGATCGATGATGTTCCCCCGCGTCTTGCTCATCTTCTGGCCCTCCTCGTCCCGCACGAGGGCGTGGATGTAGACGTCGCGGAAGGGTACGTCCCCCATGAACTTAAGCCCCAGCATGATCATCCGCGCCACCCAGAAGAAGATGATGTCGAAGCCGGTGACGAGGACCGATGTGGGGTAGAAGTAGGCCAGATCCGCTTTCTCCTTCTCCCCCTCCTCGGGCCAGCCGAAGGTGGAGAAGGGCCAGAGACCCGAGCTGAACCAGGTGTCGAGAACGTCCGTCTCACGGCGCAGCTTGGGGTCGCCCGGGTCCTCGCGCGAGACGATGACCTCCCCCGTTTCGTCGTCGTGCCAGGCGGGGATGCGGTGCCCCCACCAGATCTGGCGGCTGATGCACCAGTCGCGGATGTTCCGCATCCACTCGAAGTAGGTGGCCTCCCACTGCTTGGGGACGATGCGGATGCGCCCCTCCTCCACCGCGCGGATGGCCTCCTCGGCCAGCGGCTTCGCCCTGACGAACCATTGCTTGGAGAGATAGGGCTCGACGGTCGTTCCGCAGCGGTAGCAGGCCCCCACGGAGTGGCGGTGGGGCCGCACCCCGCGCATCAGGTTGAGGTCCTCCAGGTCCTCCACGACGCGCTCGCGCGCCTCGAAGCGGTCCATCCCCTCGTAGGGGCCCCCGTTTGCGTTGATCCGCCCCTCGGGCGTGAGGATGTTGATCTGGGGCAGGCCGTTGCGCAGGCCGGCCTCGAAGTCGTTCGGATCGTGGGCCGGGGTGACCTTGACCGCGCCCGAGCCGAACTCGGGGTCGACGAAATCGTCCGCGATGACGGGGATCTCCCGGTCCAGGAGGGGGAGGCGCAGCGTCCGCCCGACGAAGCTCCGGTAGCGGTCGTCCTCGGGATGGACGGCCACGGCGGTGTCGCCCAGCATGGTCTCCGGGCGGGTGGTCGAGATGGTCAGCCCCTCGCCTCCTTCCCAGAGCGGGTAGTGGAAGTCCCACAGGCGCCCGTCCCGCTCCTCGTATTCCACCTCGAGATCCGAAACCGCGGTTCCGCACCGCGGGCACCAGTTGACGAGGTAGTCGCCCTGGTAGATCAGGTCCTCTTCGTAGAGGCGCACGAAGGCCTCGCGCACCGCGCGCGAGAGGCCCTCGTCCATGGTGAAGCGCTCGCGCTCCCAGTCGCAGGAGGCGCCCAGGCGCTTGAGCTGGCGGATGATGGCGCCCCCGCTCTCCTCCTTCCAGGCCCAGACGCGCTTGACGAACTCCTCCCGCCCCAGCGCGTCCCGGGAGAGCCCCTCGTCGGCCAGCTGCCGCTCCACCACGTTCTGGGTGGCGATGCCGGCGTGGTCCATCCCCGGCATCCAGCAGACCGAGAAGCCTTGCATGCGCTTCCAGCGGACGAGGATGTCCTGCAGGGTGTTGTTCAGGGCGTGGCCCATGTGGAGGGAGCCGGTGACGTTCGGAGGGGGGATGACCACCGAGAAGGACGCGCGGGCCGGGTCCGGGCTCCCGTGAAAGTAGTTCTTTTCGGTCCAGAAGGAGTACCAGCGGCTCTCCGCCGCCTTGGGATCGTAACGGGGCTCCAACAACGGCTATTCTCCGCGCTTGATTTTCTCGATTTCCCGTAGAACGACTTTTTCCACCAGATCCGGGAGCATCTTGACGATGACGGTCTCCATGTGCCGGAGCATGGAGGGAACGACTCCCTCGACCGTGCGCTCGATCGTTTTTTCGAGGAGACCGCGCAGGGCCTCCTCGTCGATCTGCGTCGCCGGAGCTTCGGGAATCTCGTCCGCGCCAGCGAAGGGCGCGGCGAGCTCGGCCTCGAGCTTCTCGTCCGCACCGGGATCGTCCGGCACGGGCACGGCCTCCACTTCCGTTATATCCCCGGCCGCGGCGTCCTCGAGTTCGGCGGCGGCCTCCCCCTCTTCGTCGATGAGCATCTCGGCATCGGCGACGGGCTCGACTTCGGTGACGGCCTCAGCCCCCGCCGCTTCGCCCTCTTCGAGATCGGCCTGGAGGGCGTCGAGCTCGGATTCGGCGGCGGCCAGCTGCTCTTCGGCCTCGGCCTCGAATTCGGCGAGGTCGATCCCGTCCTCCTCGTCGCCTTCAAGAGCGGGCGCTCCGGTCGGCGCGGCTTCCGCCGCCGGCTCGGCTTCAAGGGCGGGCTCGGCTTCCGCCGCGGGCTCATCCTCATCGAGCTCCGCCTGAAGGGCGTCGAGCTCGGATTCGGCGGCGGCCAGCTGCTCCTCGGCCTCGGTCCCCAAGCTGGCGAGATCGATCCCGTCCTCCTCGTCGCCTTCGAGAGCGGGCGCTCCGGCCGGCGCGGCTTCCGCCGCCGGCTCGGCTTCGATGGCGGGCTCGGCTTCCGCCGCGGGCTCATCCTCATCGAGCTCCGCCTGAAGGGCATCGAGCTCGGATTCGGCGGCGGCCAGCTGCTCCTCGGCCTCGGCCCCCAAACTGGCGAGATCGATCCCGTCCTCCTCCCCGGCCGCATCTTCCTGGGCCTCGGAGGTGATTTCCTCCGCCCTCCCGGACTGCACTTCTTCGGCGAATCCGGATTGGAGGTCGGCGAGATCCTCCTGGAGGGCGGCGATCTCGGCGTCCAGGGCGCTGAGTTTCGCCTCGGTGGACGCATCCCCTCCGGCCTCCGGGGCGGCCACGGGCTCGGCTCCAGCCGTGGGCTCGGCCCCGGCCGCGCCGGCCTCCTCCTCCCCCAGCTCGGGCTGGAGGGCGTCGAGCTCGGATTCGGCGGCGGCCAGATTGCCGCCTTCATCCTCGTCGAGCGCGGCCAGCTCGGCCTCCAGAGCGTCGATTTCATCCGAGATGGCGTCGGACTTCGCCTCGGAGGCGAAATCGGGCTCGCCGCCGCCCTGCAAATCCTCCAGCTTCAGATCGGGGGAGAACAGCTCCTCGATATTCTCTTCCTGGAAGAGGTCATCGGTCGGCTCCCCGCCTTTGGCGGGGTCCTCCATCGCGGTTTCGCCCGCCAGAGCTTCTTCGGGCGCCGGGGGGGCTCCGGCCGCGGCGGGCTCCTCCTCCGCCTCCCCGGGGGAGTCCTCCATGGAATACTCGAGGAGGTCCTCCGCCTCCCGAAGAAGGTCCTCCTCCTCGAGCCCCTCGGCGGGGTTCTCCACCGGCTCCTCGCCGTTCGCCATGGCGGCGAACATGTCGTCCGGCTCGCTCTCCTCCCCCTCCGCCGGGGGCGCTTCGGGGAGGCCGGCGGCGGCGCCGAGCGCCCGGCCCACCTCCTCCAGGAGCGCGGTCGGCTCAAAGGGCTTCACGAGGACGCCGGCCGCGCCGGCCGCGATGGCCTCGCTCTCCTCCGGGCCGCCGGGGGAGTCCAGCAGCACGAGGACGGGGATGGAGGCCAGATCGGAGTCGGCTTTTATCCTGCGGCAGAACTCCAGCCCGCCGCCCTCTATGTCGGCGCTCGCCACGACGATGCTGGGCCTTTCGCTCCGGACGAAGTCGAGCCCCTCCGCCGCCCCGTGGGCGATGTGGACGGAGATGTCCTGATCCTCGAAGGTGAGCTGAACCACCCTCTGAATCAGAGAGCTTTCGTCCAATAGGAGAAGCTGATTCGCCATGGGATCAACTCTTCGCCCGGGCGTCGGTCGGATGGGCCGGCTGGAGGATCCGAAGTTTGGGCAAGAGCCTGTAGGTCAAGGGGCGCACCCCTGCCGCACTACCCATTAAGCGGAAATCATGCCATTCCAAAGCGTTATCGGTCAACCTTCCCTCTTTTCCACAACTGATACCGGGCCACCGCCCGCTGGTGCTCCCGGTAGGTGCGGGAAAACTTGTGGCCCCCCTTTTGGGTGGCGACGAAGTAGAGGTGGGCCACCGGGGCGGGATGGAGGACGGCCCGGATCGAGGCGAGGCCGGGGTTCGCGATGGGGCCGGGGGGGAGGCCCCGGACCCGGTAGGTGTTGTAGGGGGAGTCGTAGGCGAGGTCGCTCCGGCGCAGGTTTCCGTCGAAGCGGGGGAGGGCGTAGATCACCGTCGGGTCGCTCTGGAGGCGCATTTTCCTCTTGAGGCGGTTGAGGAAAACGGCCGCGATGAGGGGGCGCTCGGCCTCGACCGAGGTTTCCTTCTCGACGATGGAGGCCAGGGTGAGGACCTGGTGGAGGGTGAGGCCCCGCCCGGCGGCCCGGCGCAGGAGGGAGGCGTCCACCTTGCGGCGCATGGTGTCGGCCATGACGCGGAGGATCTCGGCGGGCGGGGTCCCCAGGGGAAAGCGGTAGGTGTCGGGGAAGAGGTAGCCCTCCAGCGAGTCTCCCCCTGCCTTGAGGCGGGAGAGGAGGGCGGGATCGCGCGCGAGGGCGAGGACTTCCGCCCGCCCGGCCAGGCCGGCCCGCTCGAGGGCGGCGGCGATTTCGCGCAGGTTCGAGCCCTCGGGGAAGGTGACGGTGGCCGTGGCCACCCGGCCCTCGATCAGGTCCTGGTAGATTCGCCGCGGGGGCATGGCCGGGCTGAACCGGTAGAATCCCGAGCGGATGCGCCGGGCCCCGCCGCGGAGGCGGACCTGGAGCCGGAAGAGGAGGGGGTTGCGGATAAGCCCCTTTTCGCCCAGCGATCGCGCCACCTGCCCGAGTCCGCTCCCGGGGCGCACCCGGAAGAGCGCCTTCCCGCTCCGGCCGGGATCGGCGGGCCGATCGAAGTCGTATTCGAGGAGGCGGTATCCGCCGCCGGCGAGGAGGCCGAGGAGGAGGAGGAGGAGGAGGGCCCGCCTCAGCCACCGGGCGCGGGGGGGGCGCGCGGGCGCGGAGGCTTCCGAATCCTCGGGAGGGGGGCCTTCTTCCGCGCTCATGGGCGGCGCGCTGATTCCGTCCTCCGCCGGTCGACGAATCCCTGGAGGATGAGCTGGGCCGAGATGACGTCGCGCTGCGCCCGGCGCCGCCCGGGCGGCACGGCCATCTCGCGCAGGGTGCGATCGGCCTCGGCCGTGCTCAGCCGCTCGTCCCAGGTTTCGACGGGGAGGCGGAGGCGGCCCTTGAGCCGCCGGATGAAGAGGCGGGTCCGCCGGGTGCGGGCCGAATCGCCGCCGGAGAGGCTGAGGGGCAGCCCGACCACGATCCGCCCCACCTCATGCTCGCGCACGAGGGCGTCGAGCGCCTCGATGACCTGGCCGTCGTTCTCGCGCTCGATGAGGGCGAGGGGCTGGGCCGTGAGGCCGAGCGGATCGCTGAGGGCGAGGCCCACCCGCTTTTCCCCGTAGTCGATCCCCAGGGTGCGGACCTCGCTCATGGCTTGCCCTTTTGCGGCCCCTTTCGCGGGTCGGAGAGCGTGACGCGGAAGCGCTTGAGCGTCGAGTGGGTGGCAAGGTCCAGGTTGGCCTGGCTCTTGTTATAGTCCACCAAGGCGCGGGTTTCGTTGGAGAGGGCGTTGGCGAGCTTTTCCTGATCCTCAAGGATGTCGCGGCTCGTGGAAAGGCCCACCTTGAACTTCTTCTCCTGGGCGTCGAGGCGCTCCTCGGTGAGCCGGCGGGCGATGCGGGTGACTTCGATGCGCTTCCGATCGGAGCGCAGCCGGCGAACGGCCCGGCGGATCTGCTCCATGATGTCCTGCTCGGTCTTGTTGTAGCGCACGAGCGCCTGCTGGGTCTGGAGCTTCACGTTGGCGAGGTCGGCCTTTGCGTCCCGGTTCCCCAGCGGGATGCGGAAGGTGATTCCCCCCGAGATGGAGTAGCTCTTGTTGCCGGAGAGACGGTTCAGGGAGTTGGTCGTGTTGTTGTCGACGGCCAGGCTCGCGGCGCTCCCCTCCAGGTCGAGCTGGGGGAGGAGGTTCCGGCGCGCACGCTTTAGGCGGATCTTCTGCTTCTCCACCTCCAGGCGCGCGCTCTCCAGGTCGGCCCGGTTGCGGAGCGCCTTGAGAGTGATGGCCATCTCCTCGACTCGGACGGGCTTGAAGACGGGTTTGTCGCTCGGCAGGATGCCGAGCGCCCAGGAGGAGAAGTCGTCGGTCACGTTGAGGAG
>JAZGDQ010000544.1:0-3062 GCA_036477985.1 bacterium | reverse complement strand
TCGGGTCGCCCGCGGCGCGGGCTCCCCCTATCTCTTCCACGGCTCCGCCTCCAGCTCCCGACGCACGCGGCGGAACTCGGCCTCCAGTTGCGCGAGGCGCGGCCCCGCCCCCAGGACTTCGCCCGCGGCCGCCATCTCCTCGAGGCCCCCGCTGAGGGCGGCCATCCTCCGCGCGCCGAGGATGGTGCTCGATCCCTTCAGGGTGTGGGCGGCCACCTCCATGGAGGCGGCGTCGGCGCGCCCCATGCTCTCCCGGATGGCGGAGAGGTGGCGGGGCGCCTCGCGGAGAAAGATTTCGGCCATCTCCTTCACCACGTCGTCTTCGTCCTCCTCCTGAAGGCGGCCCAGCTTGAGGAGGGTGGGGAGGTGGACGCCCGGCTCGGTCTCTTCTCCCTCCCGCCGCTGCTTCCCCTCCGCTTCGGAGGGGGGCTGCGCCGCCCGGCGCCCTTCCTCGCCGTCTCCCTCTTCTTCTCCGGGGGGCCGGGGGGCGAGCCACCGGGAGAGCAGCGCGCCCATGTCCTCCGCGGTGATGGGCTTGGAGAGGAAATCGTCCATCCCCGCCGCGCGGCACCGCTCCCGCTCCTCCTCCCGGGTGTGGCCCGTCATGGCGATGAGGGGGATGCGGCGCCCGCCCCCGCGCTCCCGCCCGCGGATGGCGCGGGCCGCCTCGATGCCGTCCATCACCGGCATCGACAGATCGAGGAAGATCAAATCGTATGGGTTTTGGCCCGACATTTCGACCGCCTTCCCCCCGTCTCGCGCCAGGTCGACCCGGCACCCGAACGCCTCGAGCATTCCGGCGGCCACCATCTGGCCCAGGCGCTCATCCTCGGCCACAAGGATGCGCACCTCGAAGCGCATCGGACTCATCGGGGAAGGGCGCCGGGGCGTGCGGACGGGCGGGGGAGAAGGAGCGCCGGGAAGGGAGAGGGAGGGAATTCGCCTGCCGCCATAGAGCGAACCTTCTGGGGTTTTCGGTTTCCCGGCCCCGGGGGAGGCGAGGCGCCGGAGTATTGTGGACCCAGTTACCATATCGGCGTTTCCGGGTCAATTTTTGGGACCGTGCGCCGTGGATTTCCTTCGGGGGGGCCACCCGCTATGATTCCCCCCAGGTGGTTCGGGGCCTCGCCGGGAGGGACGGGATGACATCGGGGGAGATCGCCCAGCGGCTCGCCGGCCGCGTCGAGGAGGACCTCGCGCTCTTCGAGCGCTTCCACGCCCTCTGCGAGGAGGAGCTCTCCTGGCTGGAGAGGCCCGATATCGAGGGGCTCGAAACCCTCTTGGAGGGGAAGGAGGCCCTCATGAAGGAGATCGAGGAGAGGGCGGAGGAGAGCGCCCCCCTCTGGACCCGCTTCGCGGAGGAGGGAGGGGAGGGGGGAGAGCGTGGAGAGGATTCGCTCATCGGCCGGATGGAGGAGAATGTGGGGCGGATCCGCACCCTCATCGGGCGCATCCAGGAGGTCGAATCCGCCGCCGCCGACCGTCTGGCCCAAAGGAAGCGGGAGGCGCAGGACGCCCTCGGCTCCCTCGGCCGGGGGGGGAGGGCGTTGAGCGCCTACCGCCCGGTCCGGATCTTCTCCCCGCGGTTTTTGGACAAACGGGAGTAGGGGGGCGGATTCCGCCTTCCCCCCCCGGGGAGCGCCATTCGGGGGGCGGCTTTCCGGCTTCCGCCCGGCGCGTTGCAATCGCCGCTCAGCTTGTCTACATTCAGAGGGGAGGCCGGCTCCCGCCCAGGGGAAGATCGCCGGCCGCCGTTTTTTTTCGCCTCACGCCTCTGCTTCGGAGATGGGAAATGGCAGGCAATATGCTGGAGTTCAGCGATCAAAATTTCGATGCCGAAGTGGTCGGCTCGGACACCCTCACCGTGGTGGACTTTTGGGCCGAGTGGTGCGGTCCGTGCAAGATGATCGCCCCCATCATGGAGGCGCTGGCCGAGGAGTACACGGGCAAGGTCCGCGTCGGCAAGCTGAACATCGACGAGAATCCCTCCACCCCGACCAAGTTCGGCATTCGCGGGATCCCGACCCTCCTCTTCTTCAAGGGGGGGAGCCTGGTCGAGCAGATCGTGGGCGTCAAGTCCAAGGCCGACCTCAAGGCGGTGATCGACCGCAGCCTCTAGACGATGCGCACCCTGGGCGGCGGCGCGGCCCGGCGCGATGGCGCGGCCCTGCTGCGGCGCCTCGCCCGTGAATCATCCTCCGAACGGCGCCCCCCCGCGGGGGACGCGTGAGCCCGCCCTCCCCGGCCCGCCTCTACGGCTGCTTGGCGATCGGCGTCATCGCCCTGGGCTGGTCGGCCATCCTGATCCGGCTGGCCGAGGCGCCGCCGCTGGCCATCGCCGCCTACCGGATGGCGGGCGGGGCCGCCCTCCTCCTCCCCTTCACCGGAAGACGCCTTCCCGCCGCCTGGCGCAGCCTCACCCCGCGGGAGCGGGCGCTCTGGCTCGCCGCCGCCGTCTTTCTCGCCGTTCACTTCTCCTTGTGGATCAAATCCCTGAGCCACACCTCGGTGGCGAGCTCGGTCGTGCTCGTGACGACGAATCCCGTCTTCGCCGGCCTGGGCGGCTGGCTCCTCCTTCGCGAGCGCGAGGGGGGCGCCCTGTGGGTGGGCGTGGCCTTCACCCTGCTGGGCGGCCTCCTCCTCGTCTGGTCGGACGCGCGCGCCTGGTCCGGGAGCGGCTGGGGCAACTTTCTCGCGCTGGCGGGCGCGGTGATGGCCTCGGCCTACCTCTTGTGCGGGCGCAGGCTGCGCGGGCGCCTGCCCCTCGCCCCTTACGTGACGGTGTGCTACGGGGTGAGCGGGCTCCTCCTCTTCGCCGCCGCCTGGGGGGCCGGGCAGCCGCTCGCCTCCTATTCGGACCAGACCTGGCTCCTGCTGGCGGCCATGGTCCTCGGTCCCACCCTGATCGGACACACCTCGATCAACGACGCCCTGGGCTACATGCCCCCGGGCAAGGTGGCGCTCGCCATCGTGGGCGAGCCCGTCATTGCGACGGCGCTGGCCTGGCACCTCCTCGCCGAGGCGCTCACCCCGGAGCGGGCGGCGGCGGCGGCGCTCATCCT
>JAZGDQ010000543.1:0-2146 GCA_036477985.1 bacterium | reverse complement strand
CCCCTACCCCCGCAACATCCGTCCCAGCATCCCGCGCCCGCCGCTCCGCGCCATCTGCTTCTCGAAATAGCGCGGGTGGTCGGCCGCGGCGCGCCCGGAGGGGCCGGCCGGCGTGCTCTCGGTGACGATGGGCGCGCGGCATCGGCCCGAGGCCTCGAGCGCCGCCTTGGACGCCTCTGCCTCCGCCGTCTGCGCCGCGTCGTGGGTGAAGATGGCCGAGCGGTACTGGGTTCCCACGTCGGGGCCCTGGCGGTTCAATTGGGTCGGGTCGTGAATCTCCCAGAAGGTCCGCAACAGCTCGTCGTACGACAGCTGGGCCGGGTCGTAGTCGATCTCGACCACCTCGGCATGGCCGCTGGCGCCGGCGCAGACCTCCTCGTAGGTGGGCTGCTCGCTGCTCCCGCCGGCATAGCCCACGGCTACGTCCGCGACCCCCTTCATCCGGCGGAACGCCACCTCCACGCCCCAGAAGCAGCCCGCCCCGAACGTCGCCTTCGCCATCGCTCCATCCCTCGCGTAAACGTTGGGCCCAACGCCCCCGTATAACGATGCATGAGTATTACATTACATAGGCCTCCCCGCGCCCCCCCGGCAAGGGCGTGAGGGGCGGAACGAGGCGGCGCCTCATTTCCGCCATGTTAAGGCTTTAGGCGCAGACTTTGGGAAGCTATTCGCGAGAAGGGGGGAAGCTATTCGCGAGAGAGGGGGGGAGCTATTCGCGGGGCCGGGCCGCGGGGCTTGATCCCCATGGGCGAACGGCGCAAAGTGGCCCCTGTAGGGTGCGGCGCCGGCGCGCGAGGAGGGCGCGGAAATGACCGTCAGGACCGCCAAGTTTCGGATCGGGCAGATCGTGAAGCACCGCTTCTTCCCTTTCCGCGGCGTCATCTTCGACGTCGATCCGGAGTTCGACAACTCCGAGGAGTGGTGGGAGTCGATCCCCGAGGAGATCCGGCCGCGCAAGGACCAGCCCTACTATCATCTGCTGGCCGAGAACGAGCAGACGTCGTACATCGCCTACGTCTCCGAGCAGAACCTGCTCGACGACGACAGCGGCGAGCCCGTCGGCCATCCCCAGGTGGACGAGTTCTTTTCGGGGCTGGAGGACGGCAGCTACGTGGTCCACCAGATCCAGACCAACTGATCTCCCGGGCCCGGCCGCGGACGCCCAGGGGCCGCGCGCGCGGCCCTTTTTGAGTCCCTGAAGCCGCATGATCGGGCGCTACGAATCCTAAGCGCGGCGCGCTAGAGCGCTTTCCGTTCAGATCGACGCGCCGGCAACCCCCTTTTCCTCTCCCCCAATCTTTGCGTGGTTGGGGTGGGCGAAGCGAACTCCCCTCACCCTTCCCTCTCCCCGAGGGAGAGGGTTGAGAAGGCTTGGCGAGGCCGAAAGCCGAGCCTTAGCCGGAGCTGGGTGAGGGGGACGATTCGATCCGGACGGAAAACGCGCTAGACTGCCGGGCTGCGCGCGAGAGGGAGGCGCCCATGGCGACGCCGGCTGCCGCCGGTCTCGAATTCGCCCCGCCCGGGGTCGAGGTGGAGCCGCGCCAGGACGGCGGCATGGTCCTGCGCTCGCCCTATCCGCTCGACGCCTATCCGGCGAGCGTGCCGGCGATGCTGCACCGCTGGGAGGCGGAGGCCCCAGCGCGCGTCTGGATGGCCGAGCGCCCGGCGCCGCCGGTGACCGACGCCCCCTGGCGCAAGCTCGGCTACGGCGAGGCCGGCGACGCGGTGCGGCGGCTCGGCCAGGCGTTCCTCGACCGCGGCGTCAGCCCCGAGAGGCCGGTGATGCTGCTCTCGGACAACGCCATCGACCACGCCCTGGTCCAGCTCGCGGCGATGCAGGCGGGGGTGCCGGCGGCGCCGGTCTCGCCCGCCTACTCGCTCATGTCGCGGGACCATGACCGGCTCAGGAATATCTTCGACCAGCTCACCCCGGGCCTGGTCTACGCCGCCGACGGCGCCCGCTTCGAGGCGGCGTTCCGGGCCCTGGCCCTCGGCGACACGCCGGTGGCGGTCAGCGCCAACCCGGCGGATGGCCGCCACGAGCTGCTCTCGGAGCTGATGCGGACCCAGCCGGGGGCCGCGATCCGCGACGCCTTCGCGCGCGTCGGGCCCGATACCATCGCCAAGATCCTGTTCACCTCGG
>JAZGDQ010000542.1:0-4429 GCA_036477985.1 bacterium | reverse complement strand
CCCGCCTCCCCGCCCACGCTCGCCACGCCCTCCCAGATGCGCCCGCCGGCGACGAAGCCCCCGCCAATTCCGGTCCCGAGGGTGAGGATGAACATGCTCTCCGCATCGGCGGCCGCCCCGGCGTGGTACTCCCCCAGGGCGGCCGCGTTGGCGTCGTTCATCAGGTGGACGGGGACTCCGCCTAAGGCCTCCCGAACGCGCTCGCCCAGGAGGAAGCCGGAGAGGGCGGGAAGATTCGGCGATTCGACAATCCGCCCCGCTGCGGGGTCGATCACCCCGGCCGCCCCGATTCCGGCGCCCGCGAGCGGCCGCCCCTCGAGGAGGGAGGCGGCGGCCCCGCAGAGAGCTTTGAGGATCGACTCGGCCCCCTCATCGGCGGGCGAGCCGGCGCTGACCTTGGCCTGGAGCGTCCCGTCCGCGCTGAAGCGGGCGGCCTTGATCAGGGTGCCGCCGAGGTCGAGCCCGAGGAGGACGCGCTCTCCCTCTCCCGCCGATGCCGTCACATCTCCTCCGTCAGGATGACGCGCCCCTTGCTCACCTTGACGCCGAAGGGATAGCCCGCCGAGAGGATGGCGTAGTCCCCCTCCCGGCCGAGGCCTTCGGCGAAGATGCGCTGCCGCAAGGAGGAGAGGATCTTCTCGGGGGGAATGCGGCGGCCGAGCTTCCAGGGGATCACCCCCCAGGTGAGGGTGAGGCGGCGGATGGTCCGGGCCAAGGTGCTGAGGGCGAGGATCGGCTGCCGCGGGCGGAGGCGCGCGATCCGGCGCGGGGTGTCGCCCGAGTCGGTGGGGCTGATGATGAGGGCGGCCCCGATCTCCTCGGCAAGCACAACGGACGTGTGGGCGATCGAGTGGGCTTGGCCGCTCGCCTCGGGCCGGGGGCGATCCGGCGGGCGCGCCTCGAAGAGGCCCTCCTCGGTCTCCTCGGCGATTCGCGCCATCATGCGAACCACGACGGCCGGATGCCGGCCCACGGCGGTTTCCTGGCTGAGCATGATGGCGTCCGTCCCGTCCAGGATGGCGTTCGCCACGTCGCTCACCTCGGCCCGGGTGGGGCGGGCGGCCTCGACCATGGAGAGCAGCATCTCGGTCGCCGTGATGACCGGCTTCCCCTTCGCGTTGGCGCGGGCGATGAGGCGCTTTTGGATGCGCGGGACCTCCTCGAGGGGGGCCTCGATGCCGAGGTCGCCCCGGGCGACCATCACCCCGTCGGCGGCGTCGACGATCTCCTCGAGATTCTCGATGGCCTCGCGCATCTCCATCTTGGCGATGATGGGAATCTCCCCCCGATGGGATCGGATCTCCTTCCGGCAAAGCTCAACGTCGGCCGCGCTGCGAACGAAGGAGAGGCCGATGAAGTCGACGTCCTGGCGCACGCAAAAGGCGATGTCGCCGAGATCCTTCTCGGTGAGGGAGGGGATGTCCAGGGTGGAGTCGGGCATGTTGAGCCCCGCCCCGGACCTGAGAAGGCCCCCGATGACCACCCGGCAGAGGACCTCATCCTCCCCCGGCTCGATCACCTCGAGCTGGAGGCTGCCGTCGGAGATCATGACGCGGTGGCCGCGCGCGAGGGCGGGGAGGAGCTCGGGCCGGTTGAGGGAGAGGCGCTCGGCGGCGCCCAAGACGGGGCTGCGCAGGAGGCGGACGCGGCGCCCCTCGCGGAGCCGTTCGTCCTTGCGCACCCGCCCGAGGCGGAACTTGGGGCCGGCCAGATCGGCGAGGATCCCGATGGGGCGGTTTTCCCCGGCGGCGATGCGGCGGATCTTGCGGATGACGGCCCGGTGCTCGGCCTGGGTGCCGTGGGAGAGATTCAGGCGGGCGACGTTCATCCCGGCGCGGATCATGGAGCGGAGGGTGGAGGCGTGCCGGCAGGCGGGGCCCAGGGTGCAGACGATCTTGGTCCGGGGCATCCCTTCATGGCCTCCCTTGGCGGCGGCGCCGGGCGCGCGGGATGGATTTGCGACCAGTATACCCCCCGCGAAGCGGGGCGGGTAGCGGGCGGAAATGCGGCCGGGGGATGCGCGGGAGATGCGAGGGGAGAAGCGGGGCGCTACTTGGACCAGACGGGATCGTCCAGAATATCGCCGACGACGGCGTTGGGGTCGGATTTGATCTTGGCGGCGGAGAGGTGGTTGAACTGGATCTGGGCGAAGAAGCTCTCCGCCTTGGCGCGGGTGTCGTCGGAATCGATCATGATTGAGACCCCGCCCACCTTGGGCGGGTCGGCGCCGAACACCTTGCGGTAGTCCTCCAGCACGTTCCGGCTCTCGCCGATCCACTCGCCCAGCCTCCCCCTCCCGCTCCGGACGACGATGTAGTGGACCATCGGGTTTTTCCGGCTCTCCAGGATGGTCCCCTCGGGGATGGCGCTGTCCCATATGTAGCCGATGATGCGGCTGTTGATGACCCGGGGGAAGCGGGGAAAGATGATGTAGAGGCCGGCGGCCTGATCGTCGCGCATGGAGACGCGCGCGTCGCCCTTCTCGGGCAGCTTCGTCACCTTCCACCGCCAGTTCAGGACGGGGAAGGTCTTCAGATCGACCGTCAGTCCCCGGTAGAGAGAGAAGGCCGCCTTCTCGCTCCGCATGCGGAGGGCGCCGGTTCCGTTGACGAGGACGAGTTTGAAGTCGGGCCGCCCCCGCCAGACTTTTAGCGACCATCCCCTGGGAAGGCCCTTCGCGCCGTTCACGGTGACGGAGCTCTCGAAGTTGCTGATGTTGATGGAGGCGTTCTGGCCGGGGGAAGGGGAGGGAGTGAGCGCGGGCGAGGCGATTGCGGCCAAAAAGAGAAGCGTTCGGAGAATTCCCTTCCAGGCGCCTTTTCGCATGAAGGCCTCAATAAAACGGCGGGCCTGACAATCAGGACGCCGCAACCAGGGGCGGAGCCAGCCGGCTACCGGATGAGCATCACGACGAGGTCCATCACGTTCGTTCCTGTCGGGCCGGCGGGGATCAATCCTCCTGTCTTGCGGAAGAAATCCCAACTGCTATTTTCGTGCAAATGATCCAGGGCGTCAACCTTTTGTCGCTCCGCCCGCTCCACGGTCCCCCCATCGGCGCAGGCGCCCGCCGCCTCCGTCGGACCGTCACGCCCGTCGGTGCCCGCGGCGAGGAGGAGAACCCCCTCCCGCCCGCGGATCCGGATGGCGAAGGAGAGGGCGAGCTCCTGGCAGCGGCCCCCGCGGCCCTTGCCGCGCACGGTCACGGTGGTCTCTCCCCCCAGGAGGAGGCAGGCGGGCGCGCGGAGGGGGCGTCCCTCGATCCGGATCTCCTCGGCGAGGGCGGCGAGGACGACTCCGACCTCGCGGGCTTCTCCCTCGAGGCGGCGGGTGAGGATCATGCTCCGGTAGCCCAGGGCCCGGGCCCGGGCGGCGGCGGCCTCGAGGGCCATCCCGTTGTCGGCCACCACGGCGTGGCGGGAGCGGCGCAGGAGGGGATCGTCCGGGGCGGGCGTCTCGGGCGCGCGGCCCGCCTCGCCCGCCGATATATGGCGTCGGACGCTCGCGGGCGCCTTCCTCCAGACGCCGTAGCGCTCGAGGCACTTGCGCGCGTCGGCGAAGGTGGTCGGATCGCCGAAGGCGGGGCCGGAGGCGATCACGTCGAGGCGATCGCCCACCACGTCCGAGACGAGGAGGGTGAGAATGCGCGCGGGGGCGGCGCGCTGTGCCAGGCGCCCGCCCTTGAGGGAGGAGAGGTGCTTGCGCACGCAGTTGAGCGCCTCGATGGGCGCTCCCGCCTGGAGGAGGGCGTGGGTGACCGCGCGCTTCTCCTCGAGCGAGACGCCCTCGACCGGGGCGGGAAGGAGGGCCGAGCCGCCGCCCGAGAGGAGGCACAGGACCAGATCGTCCGGACCGGCCTCGTCCACCCACCGGCCCACCTCGCGGGCCGCCGCCATGCCCGCCGCGTCCGGTTCGGGATGGCCCGCCTCCCGCACCTCGACCCTGCGGCAGGGGACGGCGTGCCCGTAGGGGGTGACGACCGCGCCGCCCGCGATTCGGCGGCCGAGGCGGCGCTCGGCGGCGCGCGCCATGTCGGCGCTCGCTTTTCCCGCGCCCACGAGGATGAGCCGCCCCCCGGGCCGGAGGGGGAGGCGGATCTTCCCGCAGCGCAGGCGCTCCCCCTTCGGGGTCCGCTCGACCTCCAGCGCTTTCCATACGGCGCGCCCGGCGCGGATGGGCGCGAGGGCGGCCCGGTGGATGGAGAGGGCGTGGCGCCGGAGCTGGGAGGCGGAGGGGGCTTTGGGCCGCCCCCCTCCCGCGCGCTTTCGCTGCGCCGGTCGCTCCCGCTTCATCGGATCTCCTTCGCCCATTCCGCCGATTCGGGGTACTCTGCGCGGGGGATGCGCCCCCCCCGGGCCCATCTGCCGATGGGCCACATCCCCCGATGGGCCACATCCTCCGATGGGCCGCATCTGTCGATGGGCCGCATCCT
>JAZGDQ010000541.1:0-19956 GCA_036477985.1 bacterium | reverse complement strand
TGCTCTTCCTCGTGCGGATGTGGCTTCCAGGCGTAGTCACGGGGAGATTCCCTGGTGTCATTATACTTTACTTGAGCTCCAGAGCTTGACTTAAAGGTTACTTTAAAGCGTCCAATCTTTTTACTTTTATCTGAGAGAATATTCTCTATGGTTTCTACCTTAAATGGGGATTCTTGATCTGGAGCAAGAAGGGTATATTCAATAGGGGCGGAGGAAGTGGTTAAGAATTTATCCTCTTCACGGTCGTAAAAGGTAACTACAGCGGATACACCTTCTAAAGTTTCATGATAGATATTTTTTATTACTCCTTCGATGATAAGTTCATCCCCTTGGTGTCTGTGGTTCAAAGCGATAAGCTCCATCGTTGGCTCAATGGAGTTTGCGGATCCGGCTCGCCCGGCTGCCTGAGATCACCCCCCGCGCCCTCGCCGATCTCGCCGCCGCCGGGGACGCGGCGGCGCGCGCCCTCGGGGAGCGGGCGTGGCGGAGTCTGGGCCACGGCATCGCCAACCTCATGAACCGCCTCAACCCGGAGGTCATCGTCCTCGTCGGCGGCCTCGCCCGCGCGGGCGAGTTCCTCCTGGGGCCGGCCCGGGAATGCTGGGAGGCCCAGGCCTTCGCGCGCGCCCATGAATCAACCCGGGTGGTCATGGGCGAGCTGGGCGAGTGGGCCGGGGTGCGCGGCGCCATTCAGCCCCTCCTGGAGGCCTGAGGCCGCCGTGCGAGGGAGCGGCGCGGGCCATCGGCCTGCGCCGCCCTTGCGCCTCCGGTTGCCGCCCTTGCGCCTCCGGTTGCCGCCCTTGCGGCTCCGGTTGCCGCTCTTGCGGCTCCTCCCGCCCGTCCTGCTTCTCCTCGCCGCCGGGGGCGTCCCCCCCGCCGGGGGCGCTGGCCCCGCCAAGAGCGCCGCACCTCCGGCCACTGAGGGCTCACCGGCCGCCAGGAGCGCCGCCACTGCCCGGAGCGCCGCCTTTCCACAGGCCTTCCGCGGGGGTGAGGTCCTGACCTTCCAGCTTCGCCTGAGGGGATTCCACGTGGGCAAGACCCTCCTCATGGTGGAGGGCCCCCTGGATTGGAAGGGCAAGCGAGTGCTCCGCTTCCGCGCCCGCACGGAGTCCACCGGCTGGCTCGATCGGATCTACCGCGTGCGGGATCAGGCCGAGAGCCTGGTGGATGCGGCCGGCCTCTTCAGCTACCGGATCGAGTTGCGCCAGCGCGAGGGCCGCTACCGCAGCCACAAGTGGTACACCTTCGAGGGGAAGCGGGCGACCTACGTCCGGGCGGGCCGCCCCCCGCGCCACTACGAGACGCCCGGCAAGGTGCAGGACGCCCTGAGCGCCTTCTACAAGGTGCGCACGATGGATCTGCGCCTCTCGGGCGATTTCGAGATCCCCGTCTTCGACAGCAAGAAGAACTGGCGCGTGCGGGTGCGCGTCCATCGCCGGGAGCGGATCGACACCCTCTGGGGGCCCATCGACACCCTGGTGGTCGAGCCCGAGCTGAAGAGCGACAGCTTCTTCCGCCGCCGCGGGCGGGTCTGGCTCTGGGTGACGACCGACCCCCTCCACGTGCCCGTCCGCCTGGAGAGCGCAACCGTCATCGGCTCCTTCGCGGCCCATCTGATCGGGACGAAGGGGCTCCCCTACGGCCCCCTGGCGCGCCCCCCCCTGCGCAAGCCCCGGAACTGGAGGCCCAGCGCGCGGATCGTTCGAAAGGGAAAGGGCGGCGTCCCCGGATTCATAAAGAATCAGGTGAATTAAGGCATCGTATTCCTTTGATTTCACTCCTTTTTTAATTTTCCAATACCCATCCACCCCGGCGAGCGGCGGCGCTTGACACGTCCGCTAAAGTTAAGTATATTTAAAACAGTTGTTGTAGGTTAATCTTGTTAATCTCTCTTCCAGGAGGAGGCGCCATGCCCACCCCTCACCAGCGCCGGGATCAAGCCCTCTCGCCCAGCCTGGAGCACTACCTGCGGGCCATCCATGACCTCCTGGCCGAGAAGGGCTACGCGCGGGTGACCGACATCGCCGGGAAGATCGGGGTGGCCAAGCCGGCCGTCTCGGCCGCCCTCAAGACCCTGCGCTCGAACGGGCTGGTGGATCATCGGGCCTACGAAAGCGTGCTTTTGACCGAGGAGGGAGTGAACCGGGCAAAGGGCGTCTCGGGAAAATTCGCCGTCCTTCTTCAGTTCCTGACGGAGGTTCTCGGAGTGGAGGAGGAGCACGCCTTCGTCGACGCCTGCCTGATGGAGCACTACGTGAGCGGGAAGACGATGGACCGGCTGGTCGACCTGCTCCGCTTCTTCGAGGACGACCGCCACCGGGACGTCCTCACGGCCCTCCAGGCGTTTCACCGAAGCTGCGAGAGCGAGGCGTCCTGCCCCTCCTGCTCGTTCCACTGCGACGTCGTCGTTCAGGAGGCCGAAGGCGCCCCCCAGGGCGAGGGCGCCTCCCAGGCGGCGAAGTAGCGAGGCGGGGGAGGCGGCCGGACGCCCGGAGAGATGAACCCGCCCGAGCGGACCGGGCGGGGAAAGCAATCACCCACAGGGAGGCAAGACAAGAAATGCGCAAGCTCTTCACTCTGGCAAGCGCGGCGCTGGCCGCGGCCCTGATCCTCGTCCCCGGCGGGCGGGGCGCGGGCGCCGCCGAAGCCGCCGGGGAGGTCAATCTGTACTCCTACCGCCAGCCGTTCCTGATCAAGCCGATGCTCAAGGAGTTCACGAAGCGGACCGGAATCAAGGTGAACGTCGTCTTCGCCCGCAGGGGGATGCTCGAGAAGATCAAGGCGACCCCGGGCGCGGCCGACGCCGTCCTGACCGTGGACATCGGGCGCCTCCACGACATGGACGAAGCCGGCCTCCTCCAGCCGGTCTCCTCCCCGATCATCGAGCGGAACATTCCGGCCCAGTTCCGCCATCCCCAGGGCCGCTGGTTCGGGCTGACCCTCCGCGGACGCGTCATCTACGCGAGCCGAAAGCGGGTGAAGCCGGGCGAGGTCGAAACCTACGAGGATCTCGCCCACCCCAGGATGCGGGGCCGCGTGTGCATCCGCTCGGGAAAGCACGTCTACAACATCTCGCTCATCGCCTCCTTCATCGCCCACAAGGGCGAGGCGGCCGCCCGCGAGTGGCTCAAGGGGGTGAAGGCCAACCTCGCGCGCAAGCCGGGGGGGAACGACCGCGCCCAGGCGAAGGCCATCTACGCGGGCCAATGCGACGTGGCGGTGGGCAACACCTACTACATGGGCAAGATGGCGACGAGCAAGAAAAAACCGGCCCAGAGAAAATGGGCCGCCTCCATCCGCCTCATCTTCCCCAACCAGGCCGGCCGGGGAACCCACGTGAACATCAGCGGCGCCGCGGTGGTCAAGGGCGCGCGCAACCGGGTGAACGCCGTCCGGCTGATCGAATTCCTCTCCGGGGACTTCGCCCAGAAATTTTACGCCGACCAAAACTTCGAGTACCCGGTCAAGCCCGGCGTGGCGCTCCATCCGCTCGTGAAATCCTGGGGCGACTTCAAGGCCGACACCATCAACCTGGCGGAGGTGGCGAAGCGCCGGGCGCTTGCGTCGAGGCTCGTGGATCAGGTCGATTTCAACAACTTCAATCCGAGCAACTAGGGAATCCGCGCGCGCGGCCGCGGGGATTCGGCAGTCCCGCGCCCGCATGCGGCCCGGCCTGAATCGGCCGCTCGCGGGATGGTGAAGGTCATATGACGACGGCGGAGGAGGCTCCGAGGGCGGCGTTGCGGGCGGGATTCGCGCGCCTGCGCCCCCCCGACGCGTGGACCGTCGGCGTGTTGCTGATCGCCGGCTTCACCGCGGCGCCGATCGTCGCGGTCATCCTCCTCGCCTTCTCGCCGAGCGGCGGCATTTGGGGACACCTCCTCTCCACCGTTCTCTTCCGCTACATCCGGACCACGCTGGGCCTGATGGCGGGCGTCGGGCTGGGGACGCTGATCATCGGCGTCGGAGCGGCCTGGCTGGTGACGATCTGCCGCTTCCCCGGGCGCCGCGTCTTCGAGTGGGCCCTCCTGCTGCCCATCGCCATGCCCGCCTACATCATCGCCTACGTCTACACCGACATCCTGGAGTTCGCCGGCCCCGTTCAGGAGACGCTCCGCGGCGTCTTCGGCTGGACCTCGAGCCGCGACTACTGGTTCCCCGAGATCCGCTCGCTGGGCGGCGCCGTCTCGATGATGACGCTCGTCCTCTACCCCTACGTCTACATGCTGGCGCGGGTGGCCTTCCTCGAGCAGTCCGTCTCCGTCCTGGAGGCGAGCCGCACGCTCGGCCGCGGCCCCTGGCGCGGCTTCTTCACCGTCGCCCTGCCCCTGGCCCGCCCGGCCATCGTGATCGGCGTCAGCCTCGTCCTCATGGAGACCCTGAACGATTTCGGCACGGTGGACTTTTTCGCCGTCGAAACCTTCACCTCCGGCATCTTCGACGTATGGCTCAACATGAACAGCACCGCCGGCGCGGCCCAGCTCGCCACGGTGGCGCTCCTCTTCGTCCTCGCCATGATCGGCGCCGAGCGCTGGGCGCGCAGGGGCCAGCGGTACCACCAGATCGGCTCGACCTACCGCTCGCTGCCCAGCCACCGCCTGGGCGGGGGGGCCGCGCTTCTCGCCTTCATCGGCTGCCTCCTTCCCATCGCCCTCGGCTTTCTCCTTCCGGCGGGCGTCCTGCTCCGCCACGCCCTGAATTTTTACGAGGAGGCCCTCGCCGGAGATTTCCTCCAATTCGCGCGCAACAGCCTGACGCTCTCGGCGGTGAGCGCGGTCATCGCCGCCCTGGCCGGCCTCTTCATGGCCTACGGGGTCCGGCTGAGCGGCGGCCCCCTCCTCCGGGCCGCCGCGCGCTTCGCGAGCATCGGATACGCCGTGCCGGGCGCCGTCCTCGCCGTCGGGGTCATCATCCCGATGGCCCGGGCGGGCGAGGCCCTGAACGCGGTGTCGGGGAGTCTGTTCGGCGTCCCGGCGGGGCTGCTCCTGAGCGGGACCATCGTCGCGGTCACCTACGGATATCTGGTCCGCTTCCTCGCCCTCGCCTTCGGCGCCGCCGAGGCCAGCCTGGCCAAGGTGACGCCCAACATGGACGGCGCGGCGCGAACCCTCGGGCTGAGCCCGGGGCGGACCCTGCTCCGGGTCCACTTTCCCATGATCCGCGGCAGCATCCTCGCCGCCGGCGTCATGGTCTTCGTGGACGGCATGAAGGAGCTGCCGATGACGATCATCCTCCGCCCCTTCAACTACGAGACGCTGGCGACCTACGTGTATCAGCTGGCCTCCGACGAGCTGCTCGAGGAGGCCTCCCTCGGGGCGCTCGCCATCGTCGCCTCGGGCATCCTGCCGGTCATCCTCCTCAGCGCCGCCATCCGCGGCTCCCGGCCCGGCCATTCCGCCCGCGCGGCGGCGGGGTCCTAAGATGCCCACGGCCATCCTGGAGCTCTCCGGCGTCACGATGCGCTACCCCGGCGCCGCGGAGGCCGCCCTCGAGAACGTCTCGTTCTTCGTCCAGTCCGGGCAGATCTTCTCCGTCCTCGGCCCCTCGGGCTGCGGGAAGACGACGACGCTGCGCCTCATCGCGGGCCTCGAGCGCCCGGAGGCGGGCGAGGTTCTCATCGCGGGGCGCTCGGTGGCGGGGGGGCGAAGGTGGGTCCCCCCCGAGCGACGCGGGGTGGGGATGGTGTTCCAGGACTACGCCCTCTTCCCCCACCGGACGGTGGGCCAAAACGCGGGCTTCGGCCTGACCCACCTCTCCCGGCGCGACCGCGAGGCGCGGGCGCGCGAGGTGCTCGGGCAAGTCAACCTGAGCGGTCTCGAGGACCGCTTCCCCCACCAGCTCTCGGGCGGCCAGCAGCAGCGCGTCGCCCTCGCCCGGGCCCTCGCCCCCCGGCCCGAGATCCTCCTCCTGGACGAGCCCTTCAGCAACCTCGACGCCCGCCTCCGCAACCAGGTGCGCGACGATATCGTCGGGATTCTGCGCGAGAACGGCCAGGCCTCGATCATCGTCTCCCACGACGAGCGCGACGCCCTGGCCGTCTCGGACCGGATCATGGTGATGAACCGCGGGCGCGTGGAGCAGATCGGCGCCCCGCGAGAGATCTACCAGTTTCCCGCCACCGAGTACGTCGCCCGCTTCGTCGGCCAGACGAACATCCTGCCCGGCATCATCCTCGACTCGGGCTACGACGAGGTGATGACCTCGATCGGACCCATCCCCTGCCTCTCGATGCGCGGCCTCGACTTCGGCGCCGACGCCTTCATCTCCATCCGGCCCGAGAGCTTCGAGATCGACCCGGAGGGGCCCTTCCACGCCCGGGTGAAGACGATCGCCTACGGGGGGCAGTACCTCACCCTCACCGTCGAGCTGCTCGGGGAGATCGGGACGGGGCAGACGCTGACCATCCACGCCCACCCCAACCGGCGGATCGACGTGGGCGAGGAGATTCGCCTGCGGGTCATCCCCGATTTCGTCACCGTGATCGAGGACCCCGCGTCGAACGGGGAGTGAGGGCGGGCGCCCTCCCCAGGGCGGGGCCCTCCCCAGGGCGGGGGTCCTTCCCAGGGCGGGCCGCTCTTTAGTGCAGGCCGTTTTTCTCGAAATATTTCTGATGATACTCCTCGGCCCGGTGGAAGACCGAGGCCGGGGTGATTTCGGTGACGATGGAGTTGCGGTGGCGGCCGGAGGCCCCGAGCGCCTCCTTCGACGCCCGGGCGGCGGCCTCCTGCGCCTCGTCGTGGAAGAACACGCCGGAGCGGTACTGGGTCCCGACGTCCGGGCCCTGGCGGTTCAGCGTCGTCGGGTCGTGCACCTCCCAGAACACCGCGAGAAGCGCCTCGTAGGAAACCTTCTCGGGGTCGAAGCTCACCTCCACCGCCTCGGCGTGGCCGGTTCCTCCCGAGCACACCTCGCGGTAGGTCGGGTTCTCCGACGCCCCGCCGGTGTAGCCGACCGCGGTCGACGCCACGCCCGGGACCCTTGCGAACGCCGCCTCCACCCCCCAGAAACAACCCGCGCCGAACGTCGCCTTCTCCATCTCCGCCCCCTCTCAGGCGAAGCCCCGCGGCGCCAGCGGCGCAGGCATCGCCATTATCTCCCAAGGCAAGGTGAAATTCGCGGCCACGGGCGCCCATCCTTCACCGATAACGCCCCGCCGTTTTTTCGAAAAATTCCCGCGCCGACCGCGCCGCGATGTCCGCGCGTCATGCGCTCTCCGGACCGCCCGCACCGGCGGCGCCGGCAGCATAGGCGGCGCCATTATCTCCCAAGAAGAAATTCGCGGCCAGGGGCGGGTTCCCCGCCGATGGCGGCCCTCCCCGCCGATGGAGCCCCTCCCCCGCCGATGGAGCCCCTCCCCCGCCGATGGCGCCCCTCCCCCGCCGATGGCGGCCCTCCCCCGCCGATGGCGGCCCTCAGGCCTCGCGCAGGATCTCCCCGACGGGCTCCAAGGTGTCGAGGGTCTCCAGGCGCGCGATGCGATCGGCCAGCTCCTCCGCCCGCGCGGCGGGGAGGGCGCGGCGGGCGTTGTCCATGAACTTGGCGCGGACCTCCGCCGCCGAGATCGGATTCTCGGGGCAGCCGCGCTGGCGCTTCTCCTCGGCCGCGAAGACCCGGCCGTCCCGGAGGCGGACCTCCACCTTGCCGGGGAAGAACCGGGGATAATCCTGCCCGTCGTCGCGGCGGTGGGAGACTTTCGCGGCGACCTCCAGGACGCGCGGGTCGCGCACCGCCTCGGCGGAGAACTCGTCCACCCCGCACCGTCCCCGCACGAAGACGCTCCCCAGGCAATAGGGGAGGGAGAACTTCCCGTCGTAGGCCGTGCGCGGGCGGCGCTTCGCCTCGGCCGGCTCGAGGACGAGATCGATCGCCCCCTTGGCGGCGTGGCACACAACCGACTCGATCGCGTCCGCCTCGAACTCCCCCTCGGCTTGCGCCGCGAGGGCCGCGTCGAGGAAGGCGTGGATGACGTGGCCGCAGGGATAGGGCTTGAAGGCGGTGGCCCGGGTCTCCCACCGCTCGCCCAGCCCGTCCGTCAGCGCCGCCGCGTCGAAGGGCTCCTCCCCCAGGTGGCTCCGCAGGAGGCCGAAGCGCCCCTCGAGGACGGTGGCCGGCCCCCCGAACCCGCCGGCCGCGAGGGTGGCCGCGGCGATCCCGGCGTGGGCGGCCCAGCCCGGGTGGAGCGCCTTGACGGGGCTCCCGTCCTCGAGGAATTCCATCAGGCCCGCCGCCAAGCTCCCCGCGACTCCCAGAGCCGAGGCGAGGCGGCGGCCCTCCAGCCCGGTGAGAAGCCCGAAGGCCAGGGCCGCGCCGAAGGTCCCGGCCAGGGCGGTCATGTGAAACCCCCGGGCGTGGAAGCGGCCCGGGGCGGCGAGACCGATCCGGATGAGGACCTCGAAGGCGGCCACCAGGACGCGCACCATCTCGCGACCCCCTCGGCCGGCGGCCTCGGCCCCGGCGAGGGCGGCCGGCGCGGCGGCGGCGGCCGTGTGGATGATCGAGGCGGTGTGGGTGTCGTCGAAATCGAGGGCGTGGCCCAGGGCGCCGTTCAGGAGGGCGGCCCCGCCGGGGGGCATCCCCTCCCCCTCCCCGACGGCGCTGCAGGGGCCCCCTCCTCCTCCCGTGAGGGCGCGCGCGGCCCGGCGGAGGGGGGCGTCGAATTCCCCCCGCCGGGCGGCGAGGGCGATGCCGAAGTAGTCGAGAAAGAGGAGCTTCGCCTTCTCCGCGACGTCGGGCGGACTCCCGTCGAAGCGCAGCTCCCCGGCGAAGCGCGAGAGAGTCTCAGCCGCGGCGGGAGGGGGGCCGCTCACTCACAGACCCTGGCGCACGAGCGGGAAAACCTCCTCGGCGACGAGGTGGATGGTCTCGAGGGCGAGGCTCTGGGGCATTCCGGGCCACTGGAGGCTGACGATGAGGTGGTTCATTCCGATGACGCGGGCGAGGCGGATGATCTGCTCGGCCGCCTCCTCGGGCGCGCCGAATATGAAGCGGTCGCGGATCAGCTCCTCGAAGGGCTGGCCCAGGTCGTTGTCCCCGGCGGGCATGGCCTTGTCCTGCCCCCAATCGTGGTAGGCCTTGTACTTGGTCTCCAGGTAGGGCCGGCAAAGGCGGATCGCCTCCTCCCGGCTGCGCGCCACGAAGAGCTCGCGCCGCATGGGCAGCTCCTCGGGGAAGGGCTTGCCCGCCTCATCGAGGGCGCGGCGGTAGATCTCCATCTGGTCCTCGATGGTGTCGATCCGGTTGTGGGGGTTGATGTACCAGCAGTCGCCCAGCTGGGCCGCCCGGCGGATGCCGCCCTCGGTGTTCGCCCCCACCCAGATGGGCGGATGGGGCTTCTGCACCGGCTTGAGGGGGCAGGAGGCCCCCGCCAGCTCGAAGTGGGAGCCCTTCATGTCCACCTTCTCCTCGGTCCAGAGGCGGAGGACGGCCTCAAGGTTCTCGACCATGCGCTTCACGCGCTCGCGCTGGGTGGTGCCGAAGGCCTTGAACTCCACCTCGCGGTAGCCGAGCCCCACCCCGAAGATGACCTTTCCGCCCGAGATGACGTCGATGGAGGCGATCTGCTCGGCCAAGTCGAGCGGCTTGTGGAGGGGGAGGAGGACGATGCCGGCGTTGAGCCTCAGGCCGGGCGCCTCGGCGGCCACGCGCGCCAGGAAGGGGAGCTGCTGAAAATCCTGGAACGGGTGGGCGCTGTAGTGGGAGCCTTTGGTGATGGAGGCGAAGCCGAGCGCTTTCGCCAGCCGCGCCTGCTCCATGAGCTCGGCGAAGCGCACGCGCATGTCGTCGTCTTGGGCGAACTGGCCGCGGAGCATGAGGCCGAATTCCATTGCGTCCTCCGTCCTCCGGCGCCCCTCATTTCAGGACCGGAGCGACTTTGGTCTCTTTCAGGATCTTTCCCCCCCGGAGGGTGAAGCTCCTCCCGTGGGCGTAGTACCACCAGGTCTCCCCGCCCGATTTCCCCGGCTTTTTGTGGATCTCCTCGGCGATTCCGTACCGGCGGATGATTCGCGCCTTGACCGAGCCCTTGGGAAGGCCCTTGATGGTCGCTTGCACCTCGACCCACTTCCCGTGGATGGCGAGGCGGGCATCGTGGAGAATCGCGTTGCGCCGCGCCATCAGCCCCGTGATGTCGATGCGATCCGGGCGGGCGAAGCGCACTTCGTCGAACTGGCCGAGGACGTAGAAGCTCAGGTAAAACCGCACCCCCTTGGGATTCACGTCGAACCGCAGGCGGTAGAGGCCGTCCTGGCCCGTGCGGTCGGAGGCCACCACCTTGAGGGCCCGATTGTCCAGCCGCGGGTCGAGCGGGACGGGCCGTTTCGAGGAGAGGACGAGGGCGGGAACGCCCGCCACGGGGAGCCCCCCCGCGTCGAGGACTATGCCGGCGATGGTGTAGGGGCGAAGGCCCGCCGCCTTTCCCCCCGGTCGCGCCGCCGCCGGGAGGGAAGGGGCCCCCTTGCCGGGCGAACGGGCGCACCCGTCCGCCGTCAGTGCGGCGAGGAGGACCGAACCGAGGAGGGCGCCGAGCCGGATTATCGTCCGTGGCAGTGTTTGTATTTCTTTCCGCTCCCGCACGGGCAGGGCTGATTGCGGCCGATCTTCGGGGTTTCGCGCCGGATGGGGGTGGACGCCGGGGCCGCGATTTCGGCGCCCTCGGCAACGAGCCCGTCGGCCGAAACGTGGGAGAAGGCCATCGCCTGCTCCTCCTCGCGCTCCTCGAACTGAATCTCGTCCGCCGAGACGTCGAGGCGGTAGAGGTACTGAACGGTGTCCGCCTCGATCCGCCCGTTCAGATCCCCGAACATGGCGAAGGCTTCTTTCTTGTACTCGTTCAGCGGGTTCATCTGGGCGTAGCCCCGCAGGCCGATTCCCTCCTTGAGGTGCTCCATCGCCGTGAGATGGTCCTTCCACAGGTTGTCGAGCACCTGGAGGTAGACGACCTGCTCGAGGTTGCGGATGGTCTCCTCGTCGAAGGCCTCGTAGCGGGCGCGGTAGGCCTCCGCGGCGAGGGCGTGCATCTTCTCGCCCACCTGCTCGCGCACCTCGTCCTCGATGTCGATCTCGCAGGCGGGTTGGGCGAACCGGATCTTCCACCCCTCCACCTCCCCGTGGATCCCGAACTGCCCCTCGACCGCGCCGACGAAGCCCGCCAGGTCCCACTCCTCGAAGTGCTCGCTCTCGGGGAGGTGGAGGTCGAGGAGAACGTCCATGAGGCTGTCCGCCATCTCCAGAAGCAGTCCCGAGAGGTCCTCCCCCACGAGGATGGACCGGCGCAGGGAGTAGATCACCTCGCGCTGCTTGTTCATCACGTCATCGTACTCGAGCAGGTGCTTGCGCATCTCGAAGTGGTTGCCCTCGACCCGCTTCTGGGCGTTCTCGATGGCCTTGGTCACCATCCGCGCCTCGATGGGCACGCCCTCCTCCATCCCGAGCTTCTCCATGAGCCCCTTGATGCGGTCGGAGCCGAAGATGCGGAGCAGGTCGTCCTCGAGGGAGAGGAAGAAGCGCGAGCTGCCGGGATCGCCCTGGCGCCCCGAGCGCCCCCGGAGCTGGTTGTCGATCCGCCGGCTCTCGTGCCGCTCGGTGCCGAGCACGTGGAGGCCGCCGACGGAGACGACCTCATCGTGCTCCTTCTCGCACTGGGCGCGGAACTTCTCGAGGGCGGCCTCGTACTCCGGGCCCTCCTTCTCCTTCGCCTCGGCGGCGGCGAGGTATTCGGGGTTCCCGCCCAGGAGGATGTCGGTCCCGCGGCCGGCCATGTTGGTCGAGATGGTGACGGCGCCCTTGCTCCCCGCCTGGGCGATGATCTCGGCCTCGCGCTGGTGATGCTTGGCGTTGAGCACGTGATGAGGCACCTGCCTGCGCTTGAGCAACTTGGAGAGCTTCTCGCTCTTCTCGATGTTGATGGTGCCGACCAGGACGGGGCGCCCCGCCTCGTGGCACTCCTGGATCTCCTCGATCACGGCCTCGAGCTTCTCGGGCTCGGTCCGGTAGATGACGTCGGAGTATTCGTCCCGGATGAGCTCGCAGTTCGTGGGAACGACGACCACGTCGAGTTTGTAGGTCTGGTTGAACTCGCTCGCCTCGGTGTCGGCCGTTCCCGTCATCCCGGAGAGCTTCTTGTAGAGGCGGAAGTAGTTCTGGAAGGTGATGGTGGCCAGGGTGACGTTCTCCTCCTGGACCTTGACCCCCTCCTTGGCCTCGAGCGCCTGGTGGAGCCCGTCGCTGTAGCGGCGGCCGGGCATGAGGCGGCCGGTGAACTCGTCGACGATGATCACTTCGTCGTCCTTCACGACGTAGTCGACGTCGCGCGTGAAGGTGACTTGGGCCTTGAGGGCCTGCTCGACGTGGTGGAGGACGGAGACGCTCGACATTTCGTATAGGCTGACCTCGCCGCCGAGAAGGCCGCCCCGGCGGAGGATCTTCTCGGCCTCGAGGACGCCCTTCTCCTTCAGCGTCACCGTCCGCGTCTTTTCGTCCACGATGAGGTGGTCGTACTTCTTCTTGCTGATGTTGTCCTTGCCGCCCTCGACGTAATCGTCCCCGCCGGGGGGGGGCTCCTCCTCCGCCTCCTCGCCGCGGAGCTCGCGCAGGAGGGGGCGGATGAGGCGGTTGACGACCACGTACTGACGGGTCGCCTCGTCGGCCTGCCCGCTGATGATGAGGGGGGTGCGCGCCTCGTCGATGAGAATGCTGTCCACCTCGTCCACGATGGCGAAGTTGAGCTCGCGCTGGACGTAGCTGTCCGCCTCGAACTTCATGTTGTCGCGCAGGTAGTCGAACCCGAACTCATTGTTCGTGCCGTAGACGATGTCGCAGGCGTAGGCGCGCTGGCGCTCCTCGTCGTCCATATCGTGGCGGATGCACCCGACGGTGAGGCCGAGGAACTCGAAGACGCGGCCCATCCAGACGGCGTCGCGCTGCGCGAGGTAGTCGTTCACCGTGACGATGTGCACCCCTTTTCCCGGCAGGGCGTTCAGGTAGGCCGCCAGGGTGGCGACGAGGGTCTTGCCCTCGCCCGTCTTCATCTCGGCGATCTTGCCCAAGTGGAGGACAACGCCGCCCATGATCTGAACGTCGAAGTGGCGCATGTTCACGCGGCGGCGGCCGGCCTCGCGCACGAGGGCGAACGCCTCGGGGAGGATGTCGTCGAGGGTCTCGCCCGCCGCGAGGCGCTCGCGGAAGGCCGCGGTCCGGGCGCGCATCTCCTCGCCCGTCATATCCAGACAATCGGGCTCAAGGGCGTTCACATGATCGACGATGGGCTGAAGCTTCTTGAGCTGACGCTCGTTGGCCGTCCCGAAGATGGACTTGAATTTCGAGAGCGCGCTGTCAATCACCAATCCCATAGTGGGTTGCTCCGAAGACGGCTGATCTTCCTTGCGAGGGGGGCGAGGCGCCCGCAATTCTCCACCGGTAAGATTAGCACGGCGAAAAGAAGACGGAAAGCCGATGAAGGCGGCGGTGCGAACAGTTCGGGCGGGGGCCGGGGCTACCGCTTGGCGATGAGGGTGTCCACGATGTAGATCCGGGGGTTGACGGCCAGGCCGTTCAGGCGGACCTCGTAGTGGAGGTGGGGCCCCGTCGAGCGGCCCGAGCTTCCCACCCGCGCGATGACCTGGCCGCGCCGCACCCGCTGGCCGACGCGGACGAGCATCTTCTGGTTGTGGGCGTAGCGGGTGGTGATTCCCTGGAGGTGGCGAATCTCGATGGTGTTCCCGTAGCCCGACTCGCGGCTGGCCATGATGACCACCCCGTCGGCCGGGGCCGAGACGGGCGACCCCCGGCGGGCCACGATGTCGATCCCGGCGTGAAACTCGCGCCGCCCGGTGAAGGCCGAGCGGCGGTGGCCGAAGGCGGAGGTCAGCCACCCGCGGACGGGAAGGATGGACGGCGTATGGGCGAGGAGGACGCGCTTTTCCCGGAAGGCCTTGATCAACTCCTCGAAGGCGCTCTCCTGCTCGGCCGCCCGCTGCTCGACGTCCTGAAACTGGCGGCCCAGGCGTCCGGCGAGCCGGCTCTCCGAGGCGGAAAGGCCGGCCACCTGATCGAGAAGATCGCCCTTGGAAACGCCGCCCACGCCGAGGTCGCGGCTCTTCTCGTTGGGCTTGACCGAGGCCATGATGCGGAGCTGATCCTCGAGACGCCGCAGTTGGAGGAGCCGCTGGTCGACTTCTCCCAGGCGGTTGCGGATGCGCCGCAGGAGGCGGTTCTGCGCGTCGGCCCGCCGCTTGAGGACGGGGAGGCGATTGAGGTTCTGTTCGAGATTCGAGCGGTCGAGAAGAAGGAGAATGCTGGAGGCGACCAGGGCGATCATGAACAGCCCGCCCATCCACAGCGTGCGCCGGGCGACGACGAAGCGCCGCAAACCGCTGCTCTTGTCCGGAATGATCAGGATGGTGAAGCGCTTGCTAGCCAACTCCCAACCTCCCCCCCCAAGGAAGGCGCCCGCCGGACACCGCCGGCGCCCCAAAAACCGCTCACATACTAGCCCACTCGCCTCCAGATGTCACCGGAGGAGGCCGCGGTGAATCGTTGACAAGTAAGCGGAAAATTAGCACGGCCATTCGGCCGGTGTCAATCCGGAGAGGAGGCGAAAACGCCGTCCTTCGCAAAATGACAACGCCATAACGAATTGTTTTTAAAGACATAGCAAAAATCATCGCATCACCGCCCCCGAGTCCACCAGTAGGGCCTGGCCCGTGATGGTGCGGGCGTCCTCGCTGGCCAGGAAGGCGACCGCCCGGCCCACGTCCTCGGGCGTCTGCTCCCGCCCCAGGGGGGTGCGGGCGACGAAGTGGTCGAACACCTCGCGCGGGCTCATCTGGGAGAGGTGCGGCATCTTGGCCCGGTAGAGGCCGGCCAGCTCCTCCCACATGGCGCTCCAGATCAGCCCCGGGCAGACGGCGTTCACCGTCACCCCGTGCGGGGCCGCCTCGCGGGCGAGCGCCTGGGTGAAGATGATGACCGCGGCCTTGCTCGCGCTGTAGTGGGGGAGGGTCTCGCGCCCCTCGCGCCCGGCGCGCGAGGAGATGTTCACGATGCGCCCCCAGCCCTGTTCCTGCAGGTGGGGCAGCGCCGCCCGGCACATGAGGAAGACGCCCTTCACGTTGACCCGGTAGGTGTCGTCCCAGTCCGCCTCGGTGATGTCGGTGAGGGGAAGGCCCAGCTTGAAGTCCGGCCCGCCGATGACGCCCGCGTTGTTCACCAGGACGTCGAGCCCGCCCAGGCGCGCGCGCGCCTCGGCGACGGCCTCGCGGCAATCGGCCTCCTCCCCCACGTCGCAGCGCAGGGCGATCGCCCGCCCCCCCAGCGCGGTTATCTCCTCCGCCGCCGCCTCGGCCGCCGCGAGGTCGAGGTCGGCGAGGGCGAGGGAGACGCCCTCCTCGGCGAGGCAGCGCGCGATGCCGCGGCCGATGCCGCCGCCGGCCCCGGTGACGAGACCGGTGCGGCCCTCCAAGCCGCGCCCCGCGCCCCGGGCCACCGCCTTACTCCTCGGGCGTCCCGAGACCGGACATGGCCCTGCCCTCGGCGATCCACTCCTCGTAGACCTTGACGCCCTCGAGGACCGAGGGGGCCCCGATGTAGGTGAGCATCTGGAAGAGGACCTCGAGGATCTCCTCGTCCTTGGCCCCGTAGCTGTGGGCGGCGGTGAAGTGGGAGCGGAGCTGATTGAAGCGGCCTGTGACGCAAAGGGCCGAGATGGCGCACAGCTCGCGCACCTTGTGGGGGATGACCTCGCGGTCGTAGAGCCCGCCGTGGACGAAGCGCTGGAGGAGCATCGAAACCTCCGGGTCGAGCGCGTTCAGCCGCCCGAAGAGGCGCTCGGTGTAGCCCTCCCCGTACTGGGCGTCCCCGCGCCGGACGGCGGGGGGATAGAATTTCTCGTTGTCGGCCATCCGCAAAATCCTCCAGGTCGCCTCCCAAAGGGAGGCGCCACTCCCGAAGGGAGGCGCCACTCCCAAAGGGATGGGGAGGGAAAAACAACCCGCGCCGTTACGGCGCCCTCCGGCCACTCGCGCCGGAGAAATAACATTCGGGAATCACCCCTCGGCCGCCACGACGGGGTTGACGAGCCGGCCCAGTCCCTCGACCTCCACCTCGACGACGTCGCCCGGCTGAAGGAAGGAGGGCGTCTCGCGCGCGTAGCCCACCCCGGAGGGCGTCCCCGTCAGGAAGATGTCGCCCGGCACGAGCGTGAAGCCCTCGGAGAGGGTCGAGATCATGGACGGAATGTCGTGGATCATCAGGTTCGTGCTCGCGCTCTGGCGCGGCTCCCCGTTCACCCAGCTGCGCACCATGACGTTCATCGGGTCGCCGTAGTCCTCCTTGGGCACGATGAAGGGGCCGAGGGGGCAGGAGCCGTCCAGCGTCTTTCCCTTGAATATCTGCTTGTGGCGGCGCTGGATGTCGCGCGCCGAGATGTCGTTCGCGCAGCAGTAGCCGAAGACGTGGTCGTACACCTTATCGGCCGGAATGTCCCTCCCCCGGCGGCCGATGATGACGGCGATCTCGGCCTCGTAGTCGAGCCTATCGGTGGCCGCGTGCTTGGGGATGCCCGCCCCGTGGCCGATCAGGGTGGAGGGCGCCTTGGTGAAGAAGATGGGCGCGTCGAGCTCGACCGCCTCGGTGCGCACGTCCTTGGCCTTGAGGCCCTCGGCGACGTGGTCCTTGTAGTTGAGGCCCATGCACAGGACGTGCTTGGAGGGATCGGGCACGGGGGCGAGGAAGGCGACATCGTCCGGGTCCATCAGAACGGGGGCGAGCTCTTCGGCCTTGCCCTCGGCCTCGGCCAGGAGCTCGCGCAGGGGGGCCTCCAGGCGCTCCCAGCCGGCGATGACCTCCCGCATCGAGCCGGCCGCCAGCTCGGGCCGGCCCAGGAGGCCGGCGATGCGCGAGAGGTGCGCCACCTTTTCCCCCACGTACAGGCCCACCCTCTGAAGGCCGCGGTAGTCATAGGTGATGAGCTTCAAGGTCGATCTCTCCTCGATGAGTGAATGGGAGCGGGGGGAGCGGCGCGCCGCCCTCCCCTCCCCCTCCCCCGCACGCCGCCTCAGACGGCGAAGCGCCGGATGGCGTCCTCGGTGAATTCCATGCCGTGGCCCGCCGCCTCGGGGACGCGCACGCAGCCCCCCTCGGCCGTGAAATCGCGGGTCAGGGTTCCCTCGGGGAAGAGCTCCATGTATTCGGCCATGTAGCCGCTCGGCGTGGCGCCGATGAGGCTGACCGAGATCTCATGGACGAGGTGGCTGGTGAGCGAGATGCGGAAGGCGTCGGCCAGGTGGGCCACCTTCTGGAATTCGGTCACCCCCCCGCAGCGGCACACGTCGGGCTGGAGGTAGTCGGCCGCCCGGCGCTCGCAGATCTCCCGGAAGCCCCAGCGCATGTAAGCGTTCTCGCCCGCCGCGACGGGGACGGCGCTCTTTTCGGCCACCTCGGCCAGATCGTCCACCGTGTCGGCGAGGACGGGCTCCTCGAACCAGGCGATGCCGTGGTCGGCGAGCATGGCCGAGACCTCGACCGACTCGCGCACGTTGTACTTCTGGTTGGCGTCGACGAAGAGGAGGAAATCCTCGCCCATCTCGCCCCGCAGGAGGGAGACCCGCTCCTCGTCGCGCGCGGTCCCGATTTTGAACTTGTAGGCGCGGATTCCCCGGCGCGCGAAGGCCTGGCAGTCCTCCACCAACTCGGCGTCGGTGAGGGTGTGCCACCCCCCGCTCCCGTAGACGGGCACGTCCGTGCGAAAGCCGCCCAGGATGCGGTGGAGGGGAAGGCCGGCCGCCTTGGCCACCAAGTCCCAGCAGGCGATGTCCACCGCCGAGAGGGCGTAGAGGCCCAGCCCGCCGCGCATGCGCGCCTTGTTCGGCCCCCAGAGGCGCTGCCACAGGGCCTCGGGGGCGAGGGCGTCCTGCCCGGCGGCGAGGGGGGCCAGCTCGTTCTCGATGTAGGGGTGGATGGCCGAGCCGGCGGAGCCGCCCAGCCCCATGGTGAAGCCGCAGCCGGTGAGCCCGTCCTCGGTGCGGAGGAAGGTGAGGACGCAGTCGACGTGGGTGTAGGTTCCCAGCGCGCTCGCGATGGGCCGCTCGAGGGGAATCTGGAGTGGTTTGGACTCGAGGGCGCGGATTTTCAGGGAGCTCATCTTCGATCGCGTTCTCCGGCTAGAGGAAGGACATGGCGCGGATGCGCATTGCCTGGTTCGTCCCGTCCGAGTGGAGGAAGCTCGTCGCGTCCCGCAGATACTTCTCCATCGGGGCCTCGGTCATGTAGCCCATCCCGCCCCAGACCTCGAGGGCGCGGGTGGCGATCCGGTAGGCGGTCTCGGAGACGAAGGTCTTGGTGAGAAAGCCCATCTTCGGGTCGTAGAGATCGGGCTGGCCCGCCGTCCAGGCGGCGTAGTGGAGGAGCCGGCGGGCGGCCTCGTACTCGACAAAGCAGTCGGCGAGCATGAAGCCCACCGCCTGGTGCTCGATGATGGGCTTCCCGCCCTGCACCCGGTTGCGGGCGTACTCGAGGGCCTCCTCGTAGGCGGCCCGCGCCGTGCCCAGGACGGTGGCGGCCGCCTCGATGTTCGAGCCGCGGACGAAGGTCTTGCGCGCCTCGTGGGCGCCCCCCACCGCGGTCACGCGCTCGGCGTCGGGCACGCGGCAGTTTTCGAAGATGAGCTCGGAGTTCTGGGAGAGGCGCTGGCCCATCTTGTCGTGGATGCGCCCGATGGAGAAGCCCTCCATGTCGGGCGTCATCATGAAGTAGGTCAGGCCCTGGGTCACCCCGACCGATGTGTCCGTGCGCAGGACGACGAAGTAGAGCTTGGCGATTCCGCCGTTGCTGATGAACTGCTTCATCCCGTTCACCACCCACTCGTCGCCTTCGCGCACGGCGGTCGTCCGCACCCCCGCGTCGGGGCTGTCGTAGGGGATGACGTTGTCCGAGCCTCCGCTGGGCTCGGTCATGGCGACGGCGAGGTGGAAGCGGTGGTCCTCGAGGAAGGCGGGGAGGTGGCGCGCGCGCTGCTCCTCGTTGGCGAGGCGCTCGAGCAGATGGGAGATCTTCCATGTCTGATCGAAGACGACGGCGACGCCCAGGTCCCCCCAGGCGAGCTCCTCCCCCACCAGGCACAGGGTGAGGATGTCGGCCCCGGCGCCCCCCATCTCATCGGGAAGGGCGAGCGTCCGAAGGCCCAGCCGGCTCGCCTTCTCCACCACGTCCCAGGGGAAGCGCTCGTGGGGGTCGGCGACGCGGTCGAGTTCGTGGGCCACCGGGCGGATCTCGCTCTCGGCGAACTCGTGGGCGAGCTGCTGGAGGGCGCGCTGGTTCTCGGTCAGGGTGAAATCCATGGAAAATCCTCTCCCGAAAAGGGAAAACCGGCGGCCCGGCCGGAGCGGCTCCCGGCGGGCCGGATGATTCGCAGAAAGGATCGGGAGGGCATTGTGAGCCGAGGCGAATGGTAATGGCCCCCCCCGAAAGGGTCAAGGATCGAAGGCCCCGGGACGGACTTCGGCGGCTGATGGCTCCGGCGGCTGATGGCTCCGGCGGCGCAAGCCCATCGGCGCCCCTCGCGCGTCCGCCCGGCCCATGCGTCCGCCCCGCCGCAAGTCCGCCCCCTCGTCCGGCGGCGAGGTGGCTGGGCCGCTCCGGTGGCCGGGCCGCTCCGGTGGGCGCTTCATCGGGCGCACGACCCCTCCCGGCGGGGCCGGACCCGGGTGGGCGCCTTCCCAGGTGGCGTCACGCCCCCGGGTGGGCCGGCCCTCTCCCGCTTCATAGGGCCCTTTTCGGGGGGAATTGGCGCCCCCACTATTGACAATCCGAAATAGGAGGTATAGGTAAAACCTCTAGGTATGAACACAAACGGATTCCTCGCCTTGAAGAAGATCGAAACCAAGGGCCGAAATACCTAAAGGATATTCTTGTGGGACGCTTCAAATACATTGTTTTTACATTTATTATATCAATTTTATT
>JAZGDQ010000540.1:0-9676 GCA_036477985.1 bacterium | reverse complement strand
AATCAAAGGGGGCGGGCCCTTCTCCCGGAGCCGGCGGAAATATCCAAAGGCCGCCCTTCTCATTCCGCCTCCCTCCCCCCGAGCCCGGCTCCCCTCCTGGGCGGGGGAGGGGGGGCCCGAACATCGGCGGCGCCGGTCGGGAGGGGCCGCTCGGGCGATTCGTCTCAGGCCAAAAATCGCCTATAAATCAATTGATTAATCCCCTAGAACTCTTGTAGAATCAGAGGTTGCGAAGAGCGCCCTCCGCCCGGGCCGGATGAGGAAACAGAGCCAAAGTGAAGCACAGGACTTTGGGGGCGGCATCCCTTCTTTTATTGGCACTTTGGACAGTCTCCGGTTGTGCGCCCAAAGGCGCCGCCGCACCCTCCGCGAGGGGGCGGAAGAGCGCCGCCTCGGCCCTGGAAAAGCTCACCAAGAGATTTGAGAACGAAAAGCCCGCGCCCGAATCCCTCCCGGTCAAGGGGCCCATCCAGAGCGGCCACTTCCGCGAGCTGGCCGCGGGCGACCTCAACGGGGACGGACTGCCCGACATCGTCTCGGCCAACCTCCTGACGGGCGAAATCTTCATCTGGGCCGGCCGGAAGAACAGCGCCTGGGACCAACCGGTGGTGCTGCGGGGGGAGGCCAAGATCCGCGCGCTCGACCTGGCCGACCTCGACGGGGACGCGCGCATCGACATCGTCGCCGCCCAGGAGGGCAAGGGCAAGAGCGGACTCATCGTCTGGAACAACCTCGGCAATCTGCGGTTTCGCCAGAGCGCCAGACTGGGCCGCGGGATGACCTTCTACGATGTCCATGCACGCGACCTCAACCTGGACGGGCGGACCGACCTGGTGGCCGTCGGGGGCGGAAGCAAGGAGCCGGGCGGCATCCGGATCTGGCTCAACGTGGGACCGAACCAATGGGAGCCCGCCCCCGCCCCGCGAGCCAAGGGCAGGCTCGTGGGGGTGACCGTGGCCGACCTCAACCAGGACGGCAGGCTCGACATCCTGGCCGCGGGCAACACGCCCGAGGGCGGCCTGTTCGCCTGGCTCGGCAGGAGGAAGGGCCCCCGATGGGGGAAGCCGAACGTCCTGGCGAAGGGCGATTTCTGGTCCGTCTCGGTCCTCGACCTGAACCGCGACGGCATTCCCGACGTCCTCGCCACCGGGCGCGGCGCCGGAATCCAAATCTGGCAGGGGCTCGGCAAGGGCGCCCTGAACCGGATGGCCAGCCCCATCACCAAAGGCAGCTTTTGGCAGGCCGTCATCATCGACCGCGACGGAGACGGTCTCACCGACATCGTGGCCAGCGCGATGAACGGCACGGGCCTGCGCATGTGGAAGCAGGAGAAGGATCTGGGCTGGGTGGCGCAGCGGGTCGTCCTGCCCGACAACGGGCGCTACAGCGCCCTCCTCGTCGCCGATTTGGACGCCGACGGGCGCATCGACCTGGGCGCGGCGAGCCACGGAAACGGCATCGCCGTCTGGCCCGGCTTCGGGCGCACCCCGCCGCCCGTCAAAAAGGTGAAGGGCCGCCCCCAGGCGTTCAACCTGCCCCTCATCCAGGGGACGCGGATGCCCGAGACGCCCGAAGAGGCCGGAAAACGGAAAAAGCTCGTCGCGGCCCGCCTCAGGCTGCCCGAGGGCGCCCATCCCGATAAGCGCCTTACGGGCGAATACGTCATCGGTCCGGGCGACATCCTCACCATCAACATCTGGCAGGGCATCAAGGCCGAAGTCCGCCCCGTCCAGGTGAGCGAGCGGGGCTTCATCAGCTTCGGCTACATCGACGACGTCGAGGCGGCCGGGCTCACCCTGAAGGAGCTGGACACCGTCATCACCGCCCGGCTGGCGAAATTCATCAAAAGCCCCCGAATCGAGGTGAACGTAAAGAGATTCGGCAGCAAAATCGTCCGCGTGATGGGCGCGGTCGTGCGCCCCCGCACCTACAACGTCCAAAGGTCGATCACCCTGCTCGACTCCATCCTCCTCGCCGGCGGCCACATCACCCCCACCACAAAGGGCGACCTCGCCCGGGTCAAGGTCCAGCGGAACGGCCAAACGCAGACGGTGAACCTCCTCCGCTTCATCTCGGGCGCGGCCGACGCCGAAAATCCGATTCTCCAGAGCGGAGACCTCGTCTTCGTGCCCGAGGCGAGCGCGGAGCTTCTCGAGCAGCAGCGCATCTATGTATTCGGCCAGGCGAGGGCTCCGGGCGTATATCCATACACCTTCAACATGAGGGTGCTGGACGCCATTTCCAAGGCGCGCGGATTCACCCCCTTCGGCCTCAAGGACGAGGTGCGCATCATCCGGGGGGACCCGGAGCGGCCCGAGGTCATCCAGTCCAACATCCTGGCCATGCTCGAGCGCGGGGACCGCCGCGGGAACCATCTCCTCCGCCCCAACGACGTTGTTTTCATCCCCCGCAGCGTCATCGGGGATCTGAGGGATTTCGTCGGCAAGGTCACGCCGATCCTCAACTTCCTCTTCTTCCCGCAACGGTTCCGCGACGCCTACGCGGCCAACTCCAACGTCCTCACGTTCGACGTCGGCGGCCCGAGCGCCAAGAGCGCGGAGAGGGCCTCCGAGGGAACCTTCACCGCCGGCCAGGGAACCACCCAGATCGTGCTACAGTAAATCCCATGGGCCAATATGACATCAATCTCAGAGATTATTGGCGGATAATCCGCAAGCGCAAGATCATCATCATCTTCACCACGGTTGTGCTCGGATTCTTCAGCTTCATCTTCGCCAAGCTCAACGAGCCGGCTCCCATCTACTCGACATCCAGCGCCATCCGCATCGATCAGAACATCGCCGTCTCCGGCATTGTGGGCGACGGGGCCCTGGGGGGAGGGTTCCAGGACATCTCCACCCAGACCGCCGTCATCCGCAGCTATCCGGTCATAGAGCGGGTGGCGAAAGAGCTCGGCCTCATCGACAAATCGATCCCCTCCGACGATATCGCCAAGAACAGCCGCCTCGTCTCCATCATCAACGGCCTGGCGGGCCAGGTGGACTCCGAGCAGGTGGGGGACACGAACATCATTTCGATCCGGGTGACCTCGGGCGACCCGGACCAGGCGGCCCGGATGGCGAACACCATCGCCGTCGTCTACCGCCAGTTCGACTACGAGTCGCGCAACGAGGCCATCCTCAAGCAGTTCACCTTCATCGACACCCAACTCAAGGACAGCGAGAAGCGCCTCAGGGAGTCCGAGGAGCGGATCAAAAAATACAAAGAGGACGAGAATTTCCTCTCCCTCAGCGTCGAGGCCACCTTCCTCTCGCGCTCGATCGAAGTCCTAAGTCAAAAAGTCAGCGGGCTTCGAAAGTTCCTCATCAAGGTGCGGGGGGCCATGGAGCAGATCAGCTCGATCGGGGAGTTCCGGACCGGCTCGACCGAGCGGATTCCGGTGGACGACATCGACCCCGTGCTCGCGCGATTGAACAACCAGCTCGTCGAGCATCAGGTGAAGCGGGACACCCTGCTCGAGAATTTCACCGACAATCACCCCATAGTCCGCGAACTCAGCCTTCAGATCAAAAACTCGGTCCGGGAGATGCTCCTCATCCTGCAGGGGCGGGAAAAGTCCTTCCAGACCGAGCTGACCCAGCGGGAAAAAGAGCTGGAAAAAAAGGTGGGCCGCAACAAGGCGATTCCGAACCTTGGCCTCGAGCTCCAGCGGCGCGAGCGCCAGCTCGCCACCGACATGGAGGTGCACACCCTCCTGCGCCAAAAGAGCGAGGAGGTGAAGATCAAGGTGGCCGGCACGCAGCACCTCATCCACATCGTCAAGCCCGCCTTCCGCCCCACGGTGCGGGACAATCCCCCCCAGCTCGGCGTCAACACCTTCGTGGGCGCCCTCCTCGGGCTCATCGTGGGCGTCGTCTTCGCCTTCGTGCTCGAGACCATGGACACCTCGATCGGCGCCATCGAGGACGTGGAAAGCTACCTCGAGGTTCCCGTCCTGGGGGTGATTCCCATCCTCGACCTGGAGGAGCTCGAGCGCGAGTACCTCGAGAACAACCCTGACCGGGGCGGCCGCTTCGCCGCCGAGATGTACGGAAGGCTCGTCACCCATTTCGTGCCCCGCTCGCCGATCTCCGAGGCCTACCGCTCCTTCCGCACCCAAATGGACTTCATCTCCCTCGAGAGGGGAGGGAACACCTTCGTCATCACGAGCAGCACCCCCGGCGAGGGCAAGACCACCACCGCCATCAACTTCGCCATCACCTACGCCCAGACGAACAAGCGGACCCTTCTCATGGACGGGGACATGCGCAAGCCCACCGTCTACCGCGTCTTCGGAATCGACCGCGAGCCCGGGCTGACGGAGATTCTCCTGGGCAACAACACTCTGGACGATTCGGTGCGGACCATGACGGACATCATGCTCGGCAAGTTCGACATGGAAGACATCATGCTGACGCCGGGCCTGGACAACCTGAACATCCTCACCTGCGGCCACATTCCGCCCAACCCCGCCGAGCTGCTCAACTCCCCGCGGATGGCCGAGTTCCTCGAGGAGCTGCGCGAGCAGTTCGACATCATCGTCATCGACACCCCTCCCCTCCTTCCGGTGACCGACGCCGCCATCCTCGGCGCCCGGGTGGACGGCTGCATCATCGTCTACAAGGTGGGGGCCATCGCCCGCGGTGCGCTCAAGCGCGCGAAGATCCAGCTCGAAAACGTGCGGGCGCCCGTCTGGGGAGTGGTGCTCAACGCCATGCGCGCCGAGACGAGCCCCGACGTCGACACCTTCCGGTATCAGTCGGGCTACTACTACGGCGGCTACACCGAAGAGGCCGGGGAGACGGCGGATCTCGCCCTCCTGCCCTTCTACCAGCGCTGGTACCGCCAGGCGAAGGAAGTCATCCTCCCCTCCGCGGAGGGCGACGTGCTCGAGCAGGAGGCCTCCCTCCTGGCGCGCATCTTGGGCGCGGCCCTGATCGGGACCTCGGTGGCCCTCATCGCGGCGGGAATTCTCTGGCAGATGGGAATCGACATGCCCGTCCTCGGCTCCCGCCGGAGCATGGAGCGGCGCATCGGGCTCCCGCCCGGCGGGGCCCTGCCGGACCTGGAGAGAACCTGGATTCAAATCGGGAAGCCGCCGAAGCCCTCGGCCCCCGACGCCCCTGCCCCCCCCGCCGCTCCGGCGCCGGGCGCCGCCGCCCCGAAGAGAGGCCCCTCCCTCGAAAAGCCGCCCCCGGCGAAACCCCGCCGCGGAGCTTCCCTCCCCCCGAAAAAGGGGCCGCCCCTCTTCCGCCGCGCCTCCCTTCCCCTCGCCGGGGACGGAGGGCCCTCGCCCTTGATCGGCCAGGAGTCCGGGCGCAGGCCCTTCGGCATCATCGTGAGCGTGAACCGCAAGGGGGAGACCACCCGGCGGCAGCTCAAGCGGCTCCGGCGGGCGGGCCTCCATCCGGGCTTCATCCGCGTGCCCGCCCCCGGCGGGACCTTGGAGCGGGTCTTCGTGGGCGCGTTCGAGAGCCGCGCCGAGGCGGAGAGGTTCCTCCGCGAGCGCCTTCTATCGATCACCCCCGAGGGGGAGAAGCCCTATGTGGCCCGGCTTCCCTACGCCCTGGAGGTGGCCCGCGGACTCGCCCCTGGCGAAACCGACATCATTCGCGTAATCTTGAAGGGGGCGGGACTCCACGCCTATCCCGACCCCTCCGGGGAGGCGCCCGGGCGGTTGCTGCTCGGCGCCTTCCGGAAACCGACCGAGGCGGCGGAGGCGGGCCGCCTTCTGAGGCGGGAGGCGATCTCCTTCCGGCTCGTCACCCGCTAGGACGAATCCTTTGCCTTAAGGAGAGGGGGCAGTGGCCATCTCCCGCAGAGCCGGCGGATTGGGAGGCAGCCAGAACCTCGCCCCGCTCCTCATCATCGTGGCCGTCCTGGGCGTCTGCCTGCTGCTCGCCTTCTCCCTCACGAAGACCTCCTCCTACATGGTGCTCGGGGCCCTGCTCGGCCTGATCGTTCTCGCGACCAGCTTCATGAAACCCGAGTTCGGGGTGGGCCTCCTCATCGTGTCCATGCTCCTCTCCCCCGAAATCGGCGCAGGCGCCGCGGGCGGGGGCGGATCGGTCGAGGGAAGCCGCTCGGTGGTCATCCGGCTCGACGACATCCTACTTGTCATTCTCTCGGCCGCCTGGTTCGCCCGCACCGCCATTCACAAAGATCTGGGTCTGATCCTCAAGAACCCCCTCAACAAGCCCATCGGCCTCTACTGCCTGAGCGTCATCATCTCCACCATCCTGGGCTTCATGGCGGGCAGCGTGAAGGGCAAGATCGGGGCCTTTTTCGTCATCCGCTACATCGAGTACTTCGTCGTCTTCTTCCTGTCCATCAACTTCCTCAACTCGGCCGCCACCATTCGGCGGTTCATGAAATTGGCCATCTTCACGGCGATCCCCGTCGCCCTCTACGGCTTGTACCAGATCCCCTCGGGCATCCGCGTCTCGGCCCCCTTCGAGGGGGAGACGGGCGAGCCGAACACGATGGGGGGCTACCTGCTCCTCATGATGTGCATGGCGGGCGGGCAGCTCGCCATGGCGAAAAGGCTTCGGCCGATCCTCGGCTGGATCGGCTACCTCGTTCTTCTCACGATCCCCCTCCTCTTCACGGGAAGCCGGGCCGCCTGGCTGGGCCTTCCGGCCTCCGTGCTGGCCTTCATCATATTCTCGCACCGGAAGAAACAGGTCCTCGCATTCATGATTTTCCTGGTGTTCGCCGCCCCGATCCTGCTGCCCAGCTCCGTGAAAGAGCGGATCATGTTCACCGTCACCCAGCGCAAGCAGGTCCTCGCGAAGCAGCTCGAGGTGGGCGGAATCCGGCTCGACTCCTCCACGACCGCCCGCCTCGTCAGCTACAACGTCGCCCTTGACGGCTGGATGCAGAAGCCCATCCTCGGGTGGGGGGTCACCGGCTTCATTTTCATCGACGCCCAGTTCGTCCGAACCTTGGTGGAGCTGGGGATAGCCGGCATGGCGGCCTTGTTCTATCTGTCCTGGGGCTATTTCCAATGCGGGCGGGCCGCGATGCGCGCCGCGCCCGACCGCTACCAGCGGGGCATCGCCATCGGCTACCTCGCCGGCCTGTTCGGGCTGCTGATGCACTCGATCGGCTCGAACACCTTCATCATCTTGCGGATCATGGAGCCGTGGATGCTTTTCACCGCCATCATGGTGCGCATCCCGATCCTCCAGGAGGAGCGCAACCGGATCTGGGAGGAAATCGAGGAGAGAGAGAAATTGGTGGCCGCGCCTCCCGAGGGGGCCGCGCCTCCCGAAGGAGAAGGCCCGCCAGCGGAAAAGGAAAAAGAGAAGGCGCCCCCTCCCCCCGAGCCGGAGGCCGCCCCCGTCATTGAGGGCTCGCGCCGGACAATCCGGCTGGGCCGGGAAAGGAAAAAGGTCGAGGAGTTGGAGGCCGGCGAGAAGGTCTTCGAGAAAAAACGCTCGGAATTCGAAGAGTTCCTGGAGCGGGAGGAAATCGAGGCGGCGCGCCGCGCCAAGGAGATGGAAGCGGGCGAGGAGGCCAAGGCGGCCCCGCGCAAGCGTCCTGCGCCACAGGTAAGGCGGGCCCCGAAACCCGCCCCTGGCGCCGGAGAGCCCGCCCCTGGCGCTAGGCAGCCCGACGCAGACGCTCCACGTTCAGGCGCGGCGCCGGCCCAGAGCGAGCCCGATCGCCCGGCGCCGAGGCGGGGACGCCGCGGGATTCATATGGCCCAGAGCAGCGCCTCGCTGACCCAGAAGGAAGACCCCCGAAAAAACCGGCGCAAATGACGCGCCGGCCGAAGCGGGGCCAGGCCGCACGGATCGGATGCTCCCGAGCAGGCTTCTGCAAACCCCACCACACTGGCAAGAGAAGAAATCTATGGATAGACATAGAATCAGGGGACTTGCCCGAATGAATCTCATGGATGCCGTTTTGGGTGGGTGTTTTGATCGTCGATGACTACGGGGAGCGGCTAGGCGCCCTCCCGGAGGTGACATGAAGGCGCCTCCCCCCGCTCTCGACATCGAGGCGCTCGGCCGCCTCGACCGCCCCGGCCTGGCCGCCGAGGACAACCCGGCCATCGTGGACGGGGCGCCCGCCGACCTTCCCTCGATGCGCGAGGCGGTGGAGGACTACCTCTCCCGGCGCCCCCTCGGGCCCGACACCCCCCTCGCCGTCCACAAGGCGCTCAACTTCATCTTCGAGAAGGCGGCGCGGCTCCTGCGCGAGGAGGGCGCCTCCCTCCCCGGGAACGGACCCTTCTCCCGGGAGGTGCGCCGGACCCTCGCCCGCGGGCCCGAGAACATCGGCCCCGCCGGCTACGCCTGCGCGGTGGAGTCCGCCGAGGCGCTCCTCGATTTCCTCGAATTCCGCTCCTTCCTCTACGAGCCGTTCGACGCGCGGCCGGACGCCGCCCGCCTCCTCTCCTTCCGGGAGGAGAGCATCCGCTTCGTCCTCGATCGGATCCCCCGCCGCCCCGGCGCGCGCATCCTGGACCTCGGGTGCGGGTACGGCACCATCGCCTACCATCTCGCGGCGCGCGGCAACGAGGTCACCGGGGTGGACTACAGCTTCTCGCGCGTGGAGAAGATCGCCCCCATCATCGAGAAGCTCCCGGGCCGGGGGCGGGTGTCCATCCTGTGGGGGGACGCTACCCGGCTCCCCTTCCCCGACGGGCATTTCGGCCAAATCGTCTCGGCCGACCTCATCGAACACCTGGGGGAGGAGGAGCAGCTCCTCACCCTGGCCGAGGCGGCCCGGGTGCTGCGCCCGGGGGGGGAGTGGTTCATCAGCACCCCGAACCTCGCCTACCTTCGCCTCACCACCCTCGCCCGCAAGCTCAAGGCGATCGCCGGCCCGGGCGGCGCCGGGGAGCGGCTCAGGAGGTGGCGCGCCGAGCGGATTCCCTACACCCCGGGCGCCGCCGTCGGCCACGGCCAGCACATCGGCCTTCTCACCGCGGGCCGCCTCCGGCGCCTCGCCCGGCGGGCCGGACTCCCCCCCCTCCGGACCTTCCGCTACATGCGCGGCGACATTCCCGGCCGCGCGCCCCGGGCCATCCGGAATCTCCTGGCCCTGCCTCCTTTGCGGAGCTGGCTCTCCTCCTGGTTCCTCGTGTCGGGAACCGCTTCCGCCCACGCGCCCCCGCCGCCTCCTCCGCCCCCGCCCGAGAGGAGGGCCGCGGAATAGCCCGCTGCCGGCCCGAGACGCCCATATCCTTTCCTTTCTCCCGCCTCGCGCGATAGGGTGGACCCGCTACGGCATCCGCCCGAGGGAGCGATCCACCGACAGGGGAGCAGGAGGCGTGCACACCATCCTGTACTGTCACCACTACGCCCAGATCGCGGGCGGGGAGACGAGCCTGCTCGAGCTGTTCCGCTCCCTCGACCGGAGCCGGTTCCGCCCCCTCCTCGCCGGCCCGGGCGAAGGGCCCTTCCCCGAGGCGGCCCGGGCGCTCGGGGTGGAGGTCGCGCCCCTCGAGTACGGCCCCCTCCGGCGGGCGGACCGCCTCCTGCGCAGCGCCGCCCGCCTCCGCCGCATCGCCCGCGAGAAGGGGGCCGCCCTCCTCCACGCCAACGGACCCCCCACCAACCTGCCCGCCGCCCTCGCGGGGCGCCTCGCGGGCCTCCCGGTAATCTGGCACGCGCGCACCATGGCGGGAGACGGCGAGTTCGACGTCGACCGGGCGCTATCCTCC
>JAZGDQ010000054.1:0-6378 GCA_036477985.1 bacterium | reverse complement strand
AGCCGCCCCCCCCGCCCCGGTGAGGGCGCGGCTAGGGGAAGGCGAATCGATGTTCGCCGGGGCGGGCGGCGCGGCCGAAGCGGGGGGCGCGGCCGCGGCCAGAGGGGGGAGGGAAGGGTTGGACCCGGCGTGATCATCGACATTTGCAGCTTTCTTCCGGTCGAGGAGTCCTACCGCACCCGGCTTATGGGTTGGGCCGCGATCCCGGGGTATTTCCGGACGTTCGGCAAGGGCCTGAGCCGCTTTTGCGGGCTCGGGGAGGCGGAGTTCCGCCGCCGGGTGATGGACCGCCCGGAGAGGGAGGTGCACGCCTTCATCGAGGAGGTCGCCGCCGCCCGCGCCCAAACGGTGGACGATTTCGTCCGCCGCCTCGACGCCGCGGGCTACGATCGGGCGGCCGTCTTCTGCATCGACGCCGAGAGGACGACCGGCGCCCCTCCCCTCGACCCCGAGGTCCTGGCCCGGGCCGTCTCGGCGCATCCGGAGCGCATCCTCGCCTGGCTCGGGGTGGATCCGGGGAAGGCCGACGCCGCCGCCGCTCTCGAGCGCGGGGTCCGCGAGCTGGGCCTGCACGGCGCCTTCCTGGTCCCCTTCCTCCACGGCATGCCCGCCGACGCCGCCCCCTACCGGCCGATATACCGCAAGTGCGTTGAGCTCGAGGTTCCGGTCTGGATTCACTCCTCGGTGAACCATTCCCCCTCGCATCCGATGGAGCTGGGCCGCCCCCTCGCCCTCGACCGCCTGTGCGGGGAGATGCCCGACCTCAAGGTGATCGCCGGCCACGGGGGATGGCCCTGGGTTCCCGAGATGGTGGCCGCCGCCTGGCGGCACCCGAACCTCTACATCGATCCCTCGGGCCACCGGTGGAAGTATCTCGGCGCCCCGCGCTCGGGCTGGGAGATGCTCCTCCACTTCGGCAACTCGGCCATCCAGGACAAGATCCTCTTCGGGACCGACTGGCCGCTCATGTCCCAGAGCCTGGAGGAGATCCTCGATGAGGTGCGCGCGCTGCCCCTCAAGCCGCAGGTGCGCGAGAAGTGGCTGGGCGGAAACGCGGCGCGCCTGCTGGGGCTCTCCGCATGAACGGCGAGGGAGGCTCCCGCCGGGCGCTCTCCATGGCCGCCGTCTGGCTTGTCCTCTGGGCGGTCTTCGGCCTCCTCTCCTCGACGAGCGGGCTCATCGAGGCGATCCGCCGGGACCTCGGGCTCACCTACGCCCAGGGAGGCTTCCTGCTCTCGCTCCCCTTTCCGCTCATCGGATTATTCGCCCTGACGGGGGGCGTCCTCGTCGACCGGATGGGGGTGGTGCGTCTGGTGCGCCTGGGGGCGGCGCTCGCCATCGCCGGGGGAGCGGTCCGGATCGGGGCGGGGTCCTTCTGGCTCCTCGCCGCCGGCATCGCCCTGGTCGGGGCGGGCACGGGACTGATGTACCCGGTCCTCCCCAAGCTCGCGCGGATGGCCCCGCCGGAGCGGCGCGAATCGGCGGCGGCCCTGTTCACCGGCGCCGTCGTCGTGGGAACGGCGATGAGCGTCGCCTTCAGCGGCCAGATGGAGGGCTTGTGGCGGGCCGCGCCCTTCTCCCCGGCGGGGGCGGAATGGCGCGGAGGCTATCTCGGCTGGGCCGCCGCCCTCCTGGCGGTCTACGCGCTTTGGCTGGCGGTCGCGTCGAAGGGAGGCCCGGAGGAGGCCGGGGAGGACCGCGGCGCGGAGGCGGACGGCGGGCGTGAAGCGGCCGCGGGTGGCGGCGCCGTGGCGGGAGGCGGCGCCGTGGCGGGCGGCGGCGCGGCGGGTGGCGGCGCGGCGGGCGGATCGGTGTCGATCTGGCGCAGCCGGCCCATCTGGGCCGTGACGGCTTCCTTCTTCATCAACAACGCCGTTTTTTACACGAGCATCGGGTGGTTCCCATCCATCTTGATGGAGAAGGGCTGGAGCCTCGCGCAGGCCACCTTCTTGACCTCCCTTGTGCCCTGGGTCGCCGTCTTCGGGATCATGCTGACGCCCGCTCTCACCGCCCTGGCGGGCGGGCCGGCGCGGTTCATCTTCATTTGCGGGGTCCTCACGGCAGCCTCCCTCGCGGCGATGCCGTTTGCGGGCGCCTGGACGGCGATCGCCGCCGTCGTCGTCATCGGGCTCGCCCTCGTGTTCTGGTTCGTCCTGTGCATGGGGTATCCGGCCAAGGAGGTTCCGGCGGAGGCGGCGGGCCGGGCGGCCGGGATGATCATCGGCCTGAGCTACATCGGCGGATTCGTGGGCCCCTGGGCGGCGGGGATCATCCGCGACGCGACAGGGGGCTTCGGGGCCGCTCTCCTGGCCCTGGCCGCGGCGGCGGCGGTTTCTCTGCTCGCCGCGCCCAGCTTCGGTCGCCGGGCGGAATGAGGGGCTGCGGCGCCCGCTGAGGATTCAGCGCCGGGCGCCGCGCCCCGCCCCTTCGCCGACGGGACGCTTGCTCAGCTCGAGGGAGCCGTCCGGGCGCAGACGGACCGCGACGTTCACCCGCCACTCCCGCTCGTCCGTCTCGGGGTGATCCTCCCGGTAGTGCGCCCCCCGGCTCTCCCGCCGGAAGCGGGCGGCCTCGGCCACCGCGCGCGCCGAGAGGCAAAGGTTCTCCGCCTCGATGGCCTCGAGCGCGTGGGCGGGGCGCTCTCCCCCGCAGGCGCTCAGTCTTTGGGCGGCCTCCTCCAGCGCCGCGCAGGCGCGGGCGAGCTTCTCTCCCCGGCGCACGATGCCGGCGTCCTCCCAGCAGATTTTCCCGATCTCGCGGATGAGGGGCGCCGCCCGCTCCTCCCGGCGCATCCTTCGCCGGAGGGCCTCCGCCCCCTCGGCGGCGAGGGCGGCGAGTGCGCCGCCTCCCTTGGGCGCGCGCCGGGCCTCCTCGGCGGCGGCCCGCCCCGCCCTTGCGCCCAGGGCGTAGGCCTCGGTGAAGGCGTTGTTCGAGAGGCGGTTCGCGCCGTGGGCCCCGCCGGTGACCTCTCCCGCGGCGAGGAGGCCGGGCATCCCGGTCGCGCCGTCGGCGTCGATGGGGACGCCGCCCATGAAGAAGTGGGCCTTGGGCGTGATGTAGATGTCCCCCCCGTGGAGGGAGACGCTCCGCCGCGCGAAGAGATCGGCGTTGTCCGGCGCGTAGTGCTCGATCTCCTCGATGGAAATTTCGGAAAGATCCATGCGCACGGCGCCCTCCCGGCCCCGGCCGTTCATGATCTCCAGATAAATGGCGCGGGCCATGTGATCGCGTGTGGCGGCCCCGCCCGCGGGGACGCTCCGGAGGATGTCCTCCCCCGCCTCGTTGAAGAAGCGCGCGCCGAGGGGGAAGAGGGTGGGCGCGACCACCATGTTGCTCACGGGCCGCTTGATGACGGCGGGATAGAACTGGACGAACTCCATGTCGATGAGCGAGAGCCCGGCGCGCAGGGCCATGCCGTAGCCGTCCCCGGTGATGCCGCCCGCGTTCGTGTTCTCGGCGAAGATCTGGCCGGCGCCCCCCGTCGCGAGGACGACCGCGCCCGCGCGCAGGAGGACCGCCTCCCCCTTCCGGGTGTCGAAGGCGAGGACGCCCCGGCAGCGGCCGTCCTCGACGAGGAGATCCACCGCCGCGAGGCGGCTGATGATCTTCGCGCCCTCTTTGTCCAGCTTCCGCCGGAGGGGGCGGGCGACCTCGGACCCCAGGTTCTTGACGGGATAGACGCCGCGATCCTTGCTGTGCCCGCCCTGGGGCTGGAGGTCGAAGCCGCCCCCCGGGCCGGTGATGAAGGAGACGCCCCAGGCGTGAAGGTCGCGTATCCGGTCCGTCGCGTCCTCGCACATGGCGGCGGCGACCTCGGGGTTGTTGAGATGCGCCCCGCCCGCCAGGGTGTCCGCCAGGAAGATTTCGGGGCTGTCGTCCGCCCCGAAGGGGGCGGAGTGGCCCGCGCGCGCGATGACGATGTTGCCCGAGGTGCCGGGGGACTGCTTGCAGACGAGGAGGGTGTCCGCCCCGGCCTCCATGGCGGCGAGGACGCCCCGCATGGCGGCGGGCCCGCCCCCCAGCACGATGACTTCGGCGACGATCTCTTCCATGCGCTATCTCCGGAGCCGGAAGGGCCGGGGGGATTATGCCGGAACGTGCGCGCTCTTCACAATTCCGCGGGGGCGCGTTTTCCGAACGCTCCATTTGCGATACTCTGGCGCCACCGGCGCACGGCGAGCGGATCGTGCGGCGTTCGGATCGAACCAAGGGGGCGTGGGATGGCGGGCTTCGATTACCGGCAGCCGCTCGACCTCGAGGAAGCCTCGGCGCTCCTCGTGGAGGGAGGGGAGGACGCCGTCGCCGTCGGGGGCGGCTCGGTCGTGTTCGCCCTCGTGCGGGAGCGGATCTTCCGCCCCGAGGTCGTGGTGGACCTCCAGAAAATTCCGGAGCTGCGCTTTCTCGAGGCCGACGCCGCGGGGCTCATGATCGGCGCCATGACCACGCTCTCGGAGATCGAGCGCTCGCCCGCCGTCCTGGCGCAATATCCGTATCTGGCCGAGGTTGTGGCGAAGGTCGCCTCCCGCCGCCTCCGCAACCAGATCACCCTGGGCGGCTGCCTCGCTTACGGCGAGACGGCGTCGGACCCCCCCGCGGCCTGCCTCGTCCTGGACGCCTCGGTGCACACCGGGCGCAAGGGGGGCGGCCGGACCATCGAGGTGAAGGACCTCTTCGTCGACCGCTACGAGACCTGCCTGGAGCGGGGGGAGCTGATCCGCGAGATCTCGGTTCCGCCGATCAAGGCGAACTCCCGCTTCGGCCACCACAAGTTCACCCCGCGCTCGCGGGCGGACAAGCCCACGCTGGGCATCGCCGTCCGGCTGGACCTCGCGCCCGGCGGCGGGGGGTGCGAGGACGCCCGCGTGGCCTTCTCCAACGCCGCGCCCCGCCCGGTGCGCTCCCCGGGGGCGGAGGAGGCCCTGCGCGCGGGCCCGTTGGAGGAGGCGACCTTCCGGGCGGCGGCGGAGGCCGCGGCGGCCGAGGCGGACCCGCCGGACGACGTGTACTGCTCGGGGGACTACAAGCGGGAGATGGTGAAGGTCCTCCTTCCCCGCCTCCTGCGCCGGATGACGAACGGAGATTCGGCGGGGGCGGGTTGAGTCGTCATCGGGAGCTAAAAATTATCGACATCTGTTTGCCAGGTGACTCTGACTGTTTGTAACCGGCTGTGCATCACGAAAGCACGGGTGGAGGAGGCGCACGTGGAGAGATTTTCCATACGGTTCACCGTGAACGGGGAGGAGGCCGAGCTGGATGTCCCGGCCGGCCGGTTCCTCTCGGACATCCTGCGCGAGGACCTCGGACTGACCGGCACGAAGACCGGGTGCGAGATCGGCGTGTGCGGATGCTGCACGGTGGTGATGAACGGGGAGCTGGCGGTCTCCTGCCTCATTCCGGCGGCGCGGGTGGACGGCGCCGAGATACGCACCATCGAGGGCGTGGCCGAGGGCGGCGGGCTTCATCCCGTTCAGGAGGCCTTCGTCGAGTGCGGGGCGGTGCAGTGCGGCTTCTGCACCTCCGGGATGGTGCTGACCTCCATCTCGCTCCTGGAGGAGGAGCCGAATCCCGGGCGGGAGCGGATCCGGGAAGCCTTGCACGGGAACTACTGCCGCTGCACGGGGTACGTGAAGATCGTCGAGGCGGTCGAGCTGGCCGCCAAGAAGATGGCCGGTTGATCGGGGGAGAGGGCATCGGAGGAGAGGGCATGTCGGCGGATGCGGCCGGAGGCGAGCTCCGGTACATCGGAAAGTCGGTGAGGAAGAAGGACGCCGTCGAGAAGGTGACGGGGCGGGCGAGGTACGTGGACGATTTGCCCATGCACCGCGCCCTCATCGTCTGCACCCTCCGCAGCCCGGTTCCCCACGCGCGCATCCGGCGCATCGACGCCTCGGCCGCGCTCGCGCTGCCGGGGGTGAAGGCTGTCCTGACCCACGAGAACACGCCGGACGTCATGTACAACAGCTATTGGCGGGAGCCGGTGGACGACGACCGCCTCCTGCCCGACGAGCGGGCCTTCCCGCCCGTCGTGCGGCACGTGGGGGACCGGGTGGCCGCGGTGGCCGCCGTCACCCGCGAGATCGCCGAGGAGGCGATGGAGCGCATCGAGGTGGATTACGAGCACCTGCCCGTCGTCGGGGACGCGGAGGAGGCCCTGAAGCCCGGGGCGCCCCTCCTCCACGGGGACACCAACCTCCTCAAGCACGTGGAGTGGGGGCACGGCTCCGTCGAGGAGGGTTTTGGGGAGTGCGACCTGATTCTGGAGGACGTCTTCGAGACCCATGTGGTGGCGCACACCCCGATGGAGCCCCACACCTACGCGGCTGACTACGACCCGCACGCGAAGCGGCTCACGGTGTGGACCTCGACCCAGGGGGTGCA
>JAZGDQ010000539.1:0-3250 GCA_036477985.1 bacterium | reverse complement strand
ACCATCTTCAGGCCCCGCTCCCTCGCCTGGTTGAGCTGCTGCGGCCAGGTGAGCCAGCAGGTCTTGTTCCCCCCGGCGCCGGTGACGTTCCAGCCCCAGGAGAGGAGGTAGCGGCAGTGGCGGAAGTCGGGGTGCATCACGCCGTGGAGGCCGGTGGTGTACTCGGCCGCGCGGTAAGCCGGCGTCGGAGCAGTAGGCGCCGTGGTGGAGCTTGGTGGCGCCGGAGGCCTTCACGAAGGCGGTGTCGTAGAACTTCTTCGCCTTGCTGCGGCCCTTCTGCCAGACCAGGAGGCGCTTGTCCCGCTTCCGCACATCCTTGATCTTGGCCGCCACGAGATCGAGCGCCTCGTCCCAGGAGGCCTGGCGCCACTTCCCCGGCCCTCCCTTGGCGTTCGTCCGAATGAGCGGCGTCTTCACCCGGTTGGGGTCGTAGACCGCCATGATCTGGGCAATGCCCTTGGGGCAGAGCTTCCCCCGGTTCCGCGGGTTCGCCGGGTGCCCCTCGAACTTGACCACCCGCCCGTTGATCTTGCGGGCGAGCATCCCGCAGTCCTGCTTGCCGATCCAACAGGTGGTGGGGACCCATTCCTCCTTGCCGGCTTCCGCGCCCTCTACCGCGCCCGCCACCAGGGTCTTGGGGCCGCTCGAGAGGAACGACGCCAACGCGCCCCCTCCCGCCAGACCGGCCGTTCCCTTGAGAAAACTCCTCCGGTTCACTTTCATCGCTCTTCTCCCAAAGGGGATTCCATAGGACCTTCCGCCAATTCCATCTCTCGGGGGCTGCATCCCCTGAACCGGGTGATCTCGGCCAGGGTCTTTGAGCGAAGCTCGGCCTCTATCCTCCGTTTCTCCTCTTCCCAGAAATCGTGAACGGGGCAGATTTGCAGACAGCTGGAGAACCCCAGGAAGCACTTCCCCATCCACTTGGGGGACTCCAGGACCTCGGCGATATCCCAAAGGGTGATCTCCTCGGGCGGGCGCATGAGAAGCATCCCGCCCTTGTAGCCGCGCTTGGTCTTGATGAGGCCCTTGGCCGCCGCGTTCTGGACGATCTTGGAGAGATAGCTCCGGGGGATGCCCGTGCAGCGGGCGACCTCGGAAACGCGGACGGGCCGGCCGCCCGGGCCGTCCAGGCAGCTCATCGTCATGATGGCGTAGCCGGTTGTCTGCGAGAGTGAGGTCATCTTCATCCCCATTGCGTTCATCCGGGCGCGTGAAGGAGGAATTCCGGCCCTCCGCAATCCTTTATATAGGACTTGTTTGTCCTTAATGCTACGATTTTAAGGATACAATAGTCCTAAATATAGAGACGCCCGTCTCAAATATGATACTCCCATGTAATATATTGATTTCAAATAGAATATAATCCTACACCGGCCCTTGAAGACGTCAATTTTCAAGAAAATTTTACATTCGGCAGCCTAAATTCCAGCTGGGAGGGGACGAAATTCGGGGCATTATTCTACAAATAATAAAATAAAAGGCGGGTCTCATCCGCCTTCGGAAGCTGGGCCGCTCAGCCGGGAGCAGGGCCGCCCCGCCCGGGAGCGGAGGCGCTCATCCCGGAAGCGAAGGCGCTCGGCCAGGGAGCGGGGCCGCCCCGCCCGGGAGCGGAGGCGCTCTGCCGGGAGCGAAGGCGCTCGGCCCGGGAGCGGAGCCGCTCCGCCTTGAGGGAATTGCCGCCCTCTCCCGCGCGTGATGTAATCGGGCAGCAAACTCCGCGAACCTCCATTCCCCCTCATGAGGATGCCGCCTTGAAAGCCATGGTCCTGCAAGAGCCCGGCGCGCCTTTCGTCCTGGAGGAGCGTCCCGTTCCCGAGCCCGGCCCGGGCGAGGCCGTCGCCCGCGTGCGCGCCTGCGGGGCGGGCCTCACCATCCACCACGCCCGGATGGGGCGCGCCTCGGCGAACTATCCCCTCGTCATCGGCCACGAGATCACCGCCGACATCACCGCCCTCGGCCCCGGCGTCGCCGGCCTCGCCGAGGGCGACGCGGTGACCGCCTACTTCTACCTCTCCTGCGGAAGCTGCCGCTGGTGCCGGACCAACCGCGAGACCCTGTGCGAGAACTTCGGCGGCTACGTCGGGCGCCAGGTGGACGGCGCCTACGCCGAGTACATCAAGCTGCCGGCGCACAACTTCCTCCCCTTCCCCGAGGGCCTGGATCACAAGAACCACCCGGCCGAGGCGTCGGTCATCTGCGACGCCATCGCCACCCCCTACAAGGTGATCCGCCGCGCCCGGATCGCCCCGCTCGAGACCGTCGCCGTCATCGGGGCGGGCGGCGGCTTGGGCATCCACATGGTGATGATGGCGCGCTGGGCCGGGGCGCGGGTGATCGCGGTGGACATCGCCGCCGGCAAGCTCGGCAGGTGCCGCGACGCGGGGGCGCACGAAACCGTGGACGCCTCGGCGGGCAAGGTGGAGGAGGCCCTGCTCGACCTCACCGGCGGGAACGGGGCGGACGTGGTCATCGACTTCGTCTCCTCCGCCTCCAGCCTCGAGTCCGGGATGCGCGGGCTCGGGCGGGGCGGGCGGCTCGTCACCCTCGGGGGGAACTCCGAGCCCTTCCAGGCCGTCCCGCGCGAGATGCTCTCGAAGGAGCTGGAGCTGATGGGCAGCCGCTACGCCACCCGCCAGGAGGTGGTCGAGTCCCTCGAGCTGGTGGCGCGCGGGGACGTCTGGCCCCTCGTCACCGAGACCTACAAGCTCGAGGAGGTCGAGCGCGTCCACGAGCGCCTCGAGGCGGCCGCCGTCACCGGCCGCGCCGCCATCCTCATGGACTGAGGCCGAGGGCGCGTCTCGGACAGGGCTCCATAAACGAGGCAGGGAGAATCCATGCAGAAAGGGATACCGCTCGAGGGGTGGTCGGTCGGGCAGAAGATCGAAACGGGCGGGCGGACCGTCACCGAGACGGACGTGGTGACCTACGTCAACATGGTGGGCTACACCGAGAGCCTTTTTCTGGATATGGAGTATCTGAAGGAGAGGGGACACGCGCGGCGCATGGCGCCCGCCCTCCTCACCTGCGCCCTCTCCGACGGCCTCATCATCCGCACCGGCGCCCTGAGCGAATACGCCGTCGCCCTCCTCGGGATAGACGGCCTCGCCGCGCGCGCGCCCGTCTACGTGGGCGACACCCTCCGCGTCGAGGTCGAGGTGACCGAGGTGCGCCCCTCGAAGAGCAAGCCGGATCGCGGCGTGGTCGGCAGCCGGCAAACGGTGCGCAACCAGGCGGGCGAGATCGTCCT
>JAZGDQ010000538.1:0-3573 GCA_036477985.1 bacterium | reverse complement strand
GTGGCTGAAGGCCTTCTGCGCGGACCCGACCTTCATGGCGTCGATGGCGCTGACCGAGCCGGACGCCGGCGGCGACAACGCCCTCCCCTTCGACGCGCCCGGGGCGGGCGTGCGGACCGCCGCCGTGCGCGACGGCGATCACTACGTGCTCAACGGGATGAAGTGCTTCATCGCCCAGTCGGGCGCCGCCAAGCTCTACTTCGTCTTCACCCGGACGGACCCGACGAAGGGCATCCTGGAGGGCTGCTCGTGCTTCCTCATCCCCTTGGGCCATCCCGGGATGTCCTTCGGCCGGATCCACGACAAGATGGGCTCCCGGCTCATCCGGAACCAGGAGATTTTCTTCGAGAATTGCCGGGTGCCGAAGGAGTGGATGCTCGGCCGCGAGGGCGCGGGCCTCATCGCCATTCGGGGCAGCCTGGCGACCGACGGGGTTCTGGGCGGCGCCCGCGCCGTCGGGGTGGCGCGGAGGGCCCTGGAGGACATCGTGGAGTTCTGCAAGATGCGCGTTCAGGGCGGGAAGCCCGTCATCCAACACCAGGCGATCGCCTCCGAGCTGGCCGACATGTACGCCACCCTCCAGGCCATGCGCTCCCTCGTGTGGAACGTGGCCTGGTCGGTCGATCACCTTCCGCCCGAGCCGAAGCGCGTGCCCGCGGTGATGACCTTTTGCACGAAGCATGCGTTCGACATCGCGCACAGGGCCGCCGAGCTGGCCGGGGGGATGGGGGTGATGCGGGAGGCTCCCTTCGAAAAACTCCTGCGGGACGCTTTCTCGCTCAAGCATCTCGACGGCGGCAACTACATCAAGCGCCTCAAGATCGGGGCGGGACTCTAAAGAAGACCGCCGGCCGGCGGGGGGAGATAGGAGGCGGGGATCAGCCGGCCGCAGGGTTGTCATCCCGAGCAAAGCGAGGGATCTGCTGTTAGGGCGCGCGCTGCGGAAAAGCCGTCGGCCCTCACCCCAGCCGCCCTAGCGGGCGTCATCTCCCGGAGGGAGAGGGAGAGATGCAAAGCCGTAGGGGCACGGCGCGCCGTGCCCCTACACTCGTTGCCCGCACCGTCCCTCTTCCTCGGATCGAAGGCAGGTGAGGGAAAATCTCGTTCCCCCTCCCTAGCCGCCCTTGCGAGTCGTCTCCCGGGGGGAGACGCCACATCCCCCGGAGGGGGAGAGAATTTCCGGGCGACTTCCTTGGGAAGATAAATCGAAAACATCTATTTCGGGGAGGGGAGCCGCAGGGTTGTCATCCCGAGCATGGCGGCGCCACCGGCGTTGCCCGAGGGATCTGCTGTTAGGGCGCGCGCGGCAGAAATGCCGCCGGCCCTCCCCCCCCTCACGGATGCCGCAGGACCACGATCTCGGTCGGCCGGGGGAGGGTCTTGCGGGTGAGGTGGAGGCGGCGGTCCGGGAGCCGGCGGATGCGCTTGAATTTGCGCAGGAAGATCGCGAGGGTCTCCGCGTCGTCGTAGAAGTGCATCGGGATCGCGACGTTGGGGCCCAGCTTCCGGATGAAGGCGGCCGCCGCCGCCGGCCCCATCGCCACTTTCTCCGAGATGACGACGAGGGCCACGTGGACCCTCCCCAGCCGGCGCAGCTGGGAGGGGTTCATCGGCGCGGCGAGGTCGCCCAGGTGGGCGACGCAGAGGCCGCCCGTCTCGAACAGGAAGGCCGCCCCCTTTCCGAAGGAGGTGAGGAATTCGTGCTCGTATCCCGCGACGCCCTGCATGATGGGGATGCTGGCGATCCGGACGTCCCCCACCTTCCGGTTCACCTCGCCCCACTCGAGCCCCCCGTTCGTCAGCCCCCGGAGGACGATGGGCTTTCCCCGGACGATCTCCAGGCCCCGGTGGTCCGGGGTCTCCTTGCCGATGGTGACGACGTGAGGGTTCGTCGGGGGGACGGGGTATCCCCTGTCGTAGGAGAAGGGGTCCATGAGGACGCGGAGCCCCTCGGGCGACATGAGGCGGAAGAAGGCGTGGCCGAACCATTCGAGCGAGACGCGGGAGGATTTCTGTCCGGGCAGGGGGTAGGTGACGGGAAGCGCGGCGCCCCGCGCGAGATATGGCCCGAAGCCCCGGACCAGCCTCGGCGCGCATTTGGCCTCCGCCCCGGATTGCGGCAGGAGCGCGGCGGCGAGGAGGAAGAGAAGGATCAGCCGGCCGCGCATCGCCCGAATCCCCCCTTGGATAATTCCACCGCCCTCATGAGCGCCCCGGGGGCTAGGTGTCGATTCTCAGTAGGTCGTTCACAAGCACGAATGGTCGGAGTGTTCAGGCACTCCACCCATTGGGATCTGTTTCTCTTCCCCTCTCCCTTTGGGAGATGACGCCTGCTAGGGCGGCTAGGGTGAGGGAAAAGAGGGAATTTGGGCCAGTCTGCCCTCACCCCAGCCCTCTCCCAGAGGGAGAGGGGGAAATGCCTGAAAGGCCCCAACCACTGACCAACTTTCTTGAATTCGGCGGCTACGCCTTTCCCACGGAGACTTCGACGACCGCCCTCACGCGCTCGCCCCCGCCGCTGGCCTCGGTCTGGAAGTTGGTGCCGTAGCTGAAGGCGAGACGCGCCTCGGTGTCGGCGAAGCCGAGCGCGCCGCACTCTCCCTCGATCCGCACCTCATCGCTCATGGGGGGCCTCTAGGCGGGGGAATGGGCGTCCAGCCCGCCGGTTGGAATTCATCCGGCGCATCGAGGGGCCATGATACCCCAAACGGCGGCGGAACAGCGCGCCGAAAGGAATGCACGGATATGGATGAAATGCCCGCCTGAATTCAGGCGAGTTCGAAAGGGCGGGGGCGAACGGTCGGGTGAAGGAAGGCTACCCCTTCCCCGCCTTTTGCTTCAGGTAGGGGACGAGGCCGCCGGCGCGGATCATGTCCATGATGTGGTCGGGAAGGGGCTCGGCCTCGAGGCGATCCCCGCGCGTGAGGTTCTCGACCACCCCCCCGAGCGGGTCCACCCGCAGGCTGTCCCCGGCCTGGATGCCCCCGGCGCCCGGGCAGATCAGGACGGGGAGCCCGATGCTGATGGCGTTTCGGAAGAAGTTTCGCGCGAAGCTCTGCGCCACGACGACGCCCACCTTGGCGAACTTGATGCCGCGCGGCGCCGTCTCCCGGCTCGAGCCGCAGCCGAAGTTGCGCCCGGCCACGATGACGTCCCCCGGCTGCACCTTCCCCGCGAACTCGGGGTCCACCCCCTCCATGACGTGGGCGGCGAGCTCCGCGTCGGGCAGGCTCCCGTAGGGCCCCGGCATGATGAAGCCCGAGTCCACGTTGTCCCCGAACACCCAGGCCTTGCCCTCGATGGCGCTCATGAGAGGAGCTCCCGGGGGTCGGCCACCCGCCCCTGCACCGCGCTCGCCGCCACCGTCGCGGCCGAGGCGAGGTAGATGGAGCCCTCGACGCTCCCCATCCGCCCCTTGTAGTTTCGGTTCGCCGAGGAGACGCAGATCTCGCCCGCGCCGATCTGGCCCGCCCCCTTCCCGGCGCAGATGCCGCAGACGGTGGGCATGGGCACCCCGCCCGCCTCCATGAGAATCTGATACGTCCCCTCGGCGATGGCCTTGTTCATGAGGGC
>JAZGDQ010000537.1:0-2269 GCA_036477985.1 bacterium | reverse complement strand
AGGAATTCGCGGCATGGGGCTCCGGCCCGCGCCCGGGCGGCGTCCGGACTCCCGCCGCCGGGGGGGGAGAAGAAGAAGGGAGGAAACCTCCTGAGATAGAGGGGCTCCTCCGGAAGAAGGTGTTTCGGATTCAACCGCGACTCGCCTCCAGGATCATTCCGGGGGTTGGGCGCGCCGCACGGCGATGGGGCCGCACCTCCTACGCCGCGTGGGGCGTCCTTTTTTTATCGTCTCCCGCCTCCCCTCCGCCATCTCGCCTTCCCCGCGCGATCCGGCTACACTTCCGGCGTCCCGGCCCGCGTGCCGCTGAAGCCCCCGGAGGCGCCGACCCATGCCCGCTCCCCTCGCCGTTCTCCTCATCGGCGCCCTCGCCTACCTCATCGGCTCCCTCTCGCCCTCCTACTTCGCCGGGCGCGCGCGCGGCCTCGACCTGCGCATCGAGGGCCGCGAGACCCTCGACTTCCGCAACGCCGCCGGGGTCCTGGGCCGGCGGGCGGGCGCCGCCGTCTTCATCGCCGACCTGCTCAAGGGGCAGATCGCCGTGGGACTCGCCATCTATCTGGAGGCCCCCCCCCTTCGCCATCCTCTTGGCCGGGCTCGCCGTCGTGGCCGGCCACACCTGGCCCCTCTTCCACGGCTTCGCGGGGGGGGACGGCCTCGCCCCCGCGGCGGGGGTGCTCCTGGCCGTCTCGCCCTGGACCCTCCTGATCTCCCTCACCCTCCTCGCCCTGCTCGCCTCCATCCTCGGGCGGGCCGACCACGCCGAGCTCCTCGCCATCGCCCTCATGCCGGCCGTCACCTTCCTCGCCGAGCGGGGGCGCCTCGATGCGCTGGGGATCGCCATCGGCCTCGCCTGCTTCCTCATCGCGGCGCGCTGGCGGGTGGCGGAGGTGCTCCTCGGCGCGAGAAAAGCGGAAGAGGAAGAGGAGGAAGAAGAAGAGCCCCAAGGGCCTCCCTGAGGGAAGGAGTTCCGAAACGGCGGAGGAGGAGAAGGACAACCCGGGGGTCATCGCGCCGCCGCCTGCTTGTGTCGCCCGACCCGTCCAATCAAGGAAGCGGCCCCGAAACTCCCTCCCCCTCCGGGAGGGGGAGAAAAGAGGCAGCCCCTTTCACTGATTAGGAAAAGGGAAGGTTCCGGCATTTCCCCCTCTCCCTCCGGGAGAGGGTTGGGGTGAGGGCGGGGGGCTTTTCATGCGGCGCGCAACCTGAACAGCAGACCCATCGGGGAACGCCGGCGCCGAGGGATCCGCTTTTAGAATGCAGACGCCCGAAATGATAGGATGGGAATCACTGAAGCCGTCGAAAAGGGAGTCTGCGATGGAAGAGCTTCCGCTGCGTTCGGGCCCGAAGCCGAAGACCTCCCCGGGGGCGCCCCATCAGCAGCTGGACCAGAACCCCTCCGAGGCGGTGTACGCCCGCCTGAAGGAGCGCGCCTTCGATTTTCCGCACGTGGATCGCCGCCCCAGCATCATCTCTGTGCCCGGCGCCGAGGCCCTCTGGATCCACGACGACCACGCCTGCCCCTGCAAGGAGGCCTTCATGCGGGGCAACGAGTTCGCCCACGTCCACCCGCCCTACGACGGGAGCATGCACGCCATGCTGCCCGTCGGGGCCGTCCGCGATCTCCTGAAGAAGGGATGGGGCGAGATGCACCCCCTCGCCCTCACCGGGAGGCTGCCCCAGACCTCGGTCATGGTGTTCGGCCCCCGGGACGATGCGGAGCTGGAGACCATCCTCCACATCCTGTCGGTGTCCTACGACTTCGCACGCGGCGAGCTGGACTCGGGGCTGCCCTAGCGGAGCCGGCCCCCGCCCGCACGTGGATCACCGCCCCCAGTCGCCCTTGCGGGCGCCACATCTCGACTACCGGCGCCAGGGAATCGTGTCGCGGCGGAAACCGACGTCATTCAGCGTGTGGCGATTCAGCGCCCGGAATGCATTGTCCGCCGCATGCCGGTCGCGTTCGCGCCGGATTGCGTTGGCGACGGCGCAGGTGATTTTCACGGGAGCCATCAGAATCCTGGCCACGACGGAGCCGGGCCCGCCCGCCAGATTTCGAATGATCCCGAGATGGCCGGCTCCTGGGCGAATTTTCGGGCCGGAGCGTCCGCCGGTCTCCGGGAATCCGGCCGTAGCGGAATTCGGCTGAACGACTCCATACGTCATTTTATCTCTCCAAAGCGAGTGAAAATTGATGGCCCCGTCCATTTTCTTTCCCCCCGCCGCCGTGTGCGGCATGACTTCCCAAACCCTCTGTTGACTTCTGAAC
>JAZGDQ010000536.1:0-3346 GCA_036477985.1 bacterium | reverse complement strand
TGTAAGGGTCTCCCTCCTGCCGATCGGGAACTTTCCGGGGCCGGGCGCCCGCGGCGGCGCGCGCTTTGATTCAATTGCGATAGGGATCGCCGACGCAATCGCGGCGCGGATCTTCGGGTGAACGGTTGAGGGCCGATTTCCTATCCAGTATACATGGGGAATTCTTTGGATTGTCAAGGCAGGGCCGCTCTTTCGCCCCTCCGCGCGAGGGGGGGGAAAGAAGCCCCGGCGCCGAACGCGAGGAGCATCGGATGGGTTCATACGTGACGGTCGAGGAGATCCGTGAAATCGCCGTGGTCGGGGGCGGCTACGTGGGCCACGGGGTGGCCCAGATGTTCGCCCAGGGAGGCTATCCGGTCCGCATGTACAACCGGACGGCGGAGAGCTCGGCCCGGGCGATGGCGGACGTGGAGAAGGGCCTCGCCCTCTTCGTGCGCGCGGAGCTCTCCACCCCCGCCGAGGCGGAGGAGGCCCTCGCCCGCGTGCGCCCCCTCACCGATCTTCCCGAGACCGTCCGCGGGGCCGACTTCGTCGTCGAGGCCGTGGTGGATCGCCTTCCGGTCAAGCGGGAGGTTTTTGGGGAGATGGACGCGCACGCGCCCGGGCGGGCCATCCTGGCGAGCGAGACCTCGGGCCTTCGGATGACCGACATCGCGGCCGGGCTGAAGCGGCCCGAGCGCTGCGTCTCCACCCACAACTACACCCCGCCCCCCCTCCTGCCGGTCCTGGAGGTGGTGGCGGGCGAGCGGACCGACCCGGAGGTGGTGGAGACCGCATGCGCCCTCATGCGGCGCATCGGAAAGGAGCCGGTGCTCTGCAAGGAGATTCCCGGGAACATCGGCTCCCGCTTCACGAACTGCCTGCGGCGGGAGGCCTTCCACATCGTCGAGCAGGGCTACGCCACCCCCGAGGCGGTGGACGCGGTCATGCGCTCGCTGGGCCGGGTGTTTCCGGTGATGGGCATCCTCGCGCTCACCGATTTCACGGGGCTCGACATGTCCTACAACAGCCAGCGGAACATCCTCCCCCACCTGGCGCACAACCCGGAGCCCTCCGGGCTGGTGGACGGGATGGTGGCCGAGGGCAGGCTGGGCATCAAGAGCGGGGAGGGCTTCTACCAGTGGCCCCCCGAGCGGATTCGGGAATTCTATGAGGCGCGCGGGGAGGAGCTCCTCCGGTGGCTTCAGCGGCCCCCGCCGCCCCCGCTCCCGCCCGCGGGGGGGACGCCCTGATGGCTCGCGCCAGACGGACCCCATCGCGCGCCATCGTGCGGGAGGACCATTTCGTCGAGGCCCTCGATCCGGGAATCCGCCTCCACCTGCGCGAGAAGCGCCGCCGGGGGCGCGGCCGGGCCGCCGGCGCCCTCCTCTTCGTCCACGGCCAGAGCATTCCCTCACCGGCCGGCTTCGACCTCCCCGTCCCCGGCTACTCCTGGATGGACTACGCCGCCGCCCGCGGCTTCGACGTCTTCGCCCTCTCCCTCAGGGGATACGGCGCCTCCACCCGTCCGCCGGTGTTCGCCCAAGACCCCCGGGGAAAGCCCCCCGCCGTGCGGGGCCGGACCGGGGTGCGCGACATCGAGGCCGCCGTCCGCTTCATATGCGAGCGGCGGGGGGTGGACCGCTTGAGCCTCCTGGGCTGGACCCAGGGAACCATGATGACCGCGGCCTTCGCCGCCGCCCACCCGGCGCGGGTCGAGCGGCTCATCCTCTTCGCCCCCCTGTATCTGAACGAGAGCCCCGAGGCGCGGGCGCTCTTTCGGGATCCGAAGCGGCCCCGGCGGCTGAACCCGGATTTCTTCTGCGCCTGGCGCTGGGTGAACGAGAAGGGGCAGCAGCGCAACTGGAGCCGGCTCATTCCCCGGGGGAAGCGCGGCCTCTGGCGCGAGGAGCGGGTGGTGCGCGCCTACTGGCGGGAGCAGATCCGCTACGACCCCGAGGGGAGGCGAAGGAGGGTCCCGGCCGTGCGGGTCCCCAACGGGCTCATGGCCGACCACTACGACCGCACCCGCGGCAAGTCGATCTTCGACCCCGCCCGGGTCCGCTGCCCCGCCCTTCTCATCCGGGGGGAGCACGATCTGGTCTCGCCCCCCGCCGAGGCGGAGCGCCTCTACGGGGCCCTCACCAAGAGCCCCGGCAAGCGATATGTCGTTCTGGGGGACGCCTCCCACTTCGTGCAGTTCGAAAAGCGCCGGGAGGACCTGTTCGGCGAGGTCCAGCACTTTTTGGAGGGTTGAAGACCGCCCGCCCTCATGAGCCCCCGAAGCGCATGGTGACGAGGAGGGCGCCGCCCACGGTGAGGATCGCCCCCGCCGGGACGCGCCAGGTGATCCGCTCGGCCCGGCGCACGAAGAGGAGGGCGAAGGCGACGGTGAAGATCGGGGCCGTCTGGATGAGCGGAAGGACGCGGTAGACCTCCGCGCGCTGGAGGGCGTTGGCGTAGAGGAGGGTTCCGGTGCCGCCCACCAGGCCGGTCAGCATGAAGGGAAGGATCGCCCGCCGCAGGTCGCCCGCCCCGTTCCGCCGCACGGCGAAGAAGGTGTAGGTCCCCACGACGAGGAGTGAGGCCGACAGCGCCACCAGGGTGGCGGCGAGCGGATTCGGGAAGCCGGGCAAGCCCCTTCGCCAGAAGTTGGCGCCGAGGCCGGCCGAGAGGGCGGCGAGGACGGGCCAGACGGCGTCGGCCCGCCGCCAGCGTCCCTCGGTTTTCCCCGAGGAGACGAGGGCGACGCCCGCCACGACGAAGACGATTCCCCCGATGTGGTGGAGGGCCGGGCGCTCCCCGAAGAAGAGGATGGCGAAGAGGGCGCCGAACATGGGGGAGATGCCTTTGATCGGGGCGGCGCGCGAGACGCCGATCCGCGAGATTCCGATCATGAAGAATATTGCGAACAGGGCGGGCTGCCCCATCCCCCCGGCCATGATCCACAGATAGTGCGTCCCCGGCGGCGGGAGGTCGAAGCCGGTGAGGGAGAAGAGAAGGAGGAAGTAGGCGACCTGGGTGGACTGGGAGATCGTCGTTCCGACGAAGGCGTTGGTGTGCTTGAGCCCGAGGCGGATGCACATGTCCGCGAGGGCGTAGCAGAGGGCTGTGCCGAGGGCGAAGAGCCCGGCGGCGTCGAGAGTCATCCCGGTCCCCGGTGGATCGTCCGGGCGGGCGCCCCAGCCCCTTCGAAGGGGGGCGAGGAGATGCGGAGACGGAAACCGGCAGGGCCGCCTAGGCGAATTCTTGAATGAACGGGGCCAGTTTGTCCAGCCGGGGGAGCACCTCGTCCGCCCCGGCCGAGGGGAGGACGAAGAGGAAGCGGGTGGCGCCCTCCTTCCGGTAGGCATCGAGGCGGCCGGCG
>JAZGDQ010000535.1:0-2811 GCA_036477985.1 bacterium | reverse complement strand
TCCTTCGGGGTGCGCGTCTGGAGCGAGGTGGACGCCGAGACCACCCGCGGGAAGTTCCACGGGATCATCCTCCCGCGCTCGGAGACGGCCGACGACCGCCACATCGTCCTCAAGCTCCTCACGGGCTACAACGTGGGGGTGGCGGCCGAGAACATCACCGCCATGAAGGAGGTCGGCTACCGCGAGGCCCACTACCAGATTCCCGAAAAGGAATTCCCCACGAGCCCGGATAAGCCCAACATCACCCTCCTCGGGACGGGCGGGACCATCGCCAGCCGCCTCGACTACCGGACCGGAGCCGTCATCCCCGCCTTCTCGCCCGGCGAGCTCTACGGCGCCGTCCCCGAGCTGGCCGACATCTGCAACCTCAAGACCATCAAGCTCTACGGCGTCTTCAGCGAGAACATCGGCCCCGAGCACTGGATCGGAACGGCCCGGGCCATCGAGCGCGAGATCGCCGCCGGGGCGGACGGGATCGTCGTCGGCCACGGGACCGACACCATGCACTACACGGCCGCCGCCCTCACCTTCATGGTGCAGGATCCCCCCGTCCCCATCGTCATCGTCGGCTCCCAGCGCTCGAGCGACCGGCCCAGCTCGGACGCCGCCCTCAACCTCATTCACGCCGCCACCGCCGCCGCCTGGGGGGAGATCGCCGAGGTCATGGTGTGCATGTTCGGCCCCACGAGCGACACCTACGGCCTCCTCCACCGCGGCGTGCGCGTCCGCAAGATGCACAGCAGCTACCGCTCCACCTTCCGCACCCTGGGGGACACACCCCTGGCCAAGGTCGAGGTCGAGGGCGTCACCCCCATCAAGAAGGACTGGCGCCCCAGGCGGAAGGATCGCAACGTGCGCGTGCAGACCGACTTCGAGGAGCGGGTGGCCATCCTCTACTACTACCCCAACATGCACCCGGACGTGCTCGAGTCCATGATGGACAACGGCTACAAGGGGATCGTCATCGCCGGAACGGGCCTGGGCCACGTCAACAAGCCGCTCTACCCGGCCCTGGAGAAGGCGCGCGGCGCCGGGATCCCCGTCTTCATGACCGTCCAGACCCTTTGGGGATACGCCCAGATGTACGTCTACGACACGGGGCGCGACATCCTCGAGCGCGGGGTCGTCCCCCTCGCCAACATGCTGCCCGAGGTGGCCTACGTGAAGCTCGGCTGGGCGCTCGGCCAGACGGGGGACCCCGAGGAGGTGAAGCGGATCATGCTCGAGCGCGTCTCGGACGAGATGACCGACCGCGAGCCGCCCAACGGCTACATCGTCCTCCAGGGCGGCCTGCCCGAGGCGGAAAAGTTTTTAAAAGACGGGTGGAGGTAGATTCCCCTTAAAAGGAACCTCCCAATGACCTGTCAACGAAACGCGCTCGCTCTCCTGATCCTCCTCGCCGCCTGGATGGTTCTCCCCGCGCGCGCTGTTCATTCCGCCGCGCCCGATCGGAAGGCTGCGCCCGATCAGAAGGCCGCGCCGCCGGGGATGATTTTCATTCCGGCGGGGGAATTCACCATGGGGCGCGACGGAGGGCCGGAAAACGAGGCGCCCGCCCACCGCGTCGAGCTCCCTGCCTTCTGGATAGACCGCAACCTCGTCACCCAGGCCCAGTACGCCGAATTCATGAACGCCGCCGGAATCGAGCGGGGCCGCCCCGGGCCGCGCGGCAAACACTATTTCGATTTCGACGACCCGGACGCGCGCATCCGCTTCGACCGCGGCCGCTGGCGGGCGGACCCCGGCTTCGAGCGAAATCCCGCCGCCGAGATGAACCTGGAGGGCGCCGAGGCCTACTGCCGCCGTGCGGGAAAACGCCTCCCCAGCGAGGCGGAGTGGGAGAAAGCGGCGCGGGGGCGCGGCGGCCGTCTCTATCCTTGGGGGAGCGCGCCGCCCGACCGTCGCACAGTTCACTTCGCCGAATACCACGGCCACACCGCCCCGGTGGGGAGCCTTCCCGGGGGGGCGAGCCCCTACGGGGCGCTCGACATGGGGGCCTTCCTGACGGAGTGGACGCGCTCGGCCTACATTCCCTATCCCTACCGCCCGGGCCCGGCGCGCGGGGACTTGTCCGCCGAGGCCGCGCGCGTCCTGCGCGGCGGCGTCGCCCTGGGCCAGCGCGGGCCCCGCACCGCCACCCACCGGGAGGTCATGGCCGGGAGACAACGCGCCGGCCACGCCTACGTCGGCTTCCGGTGCGCGAAGGACGGATGAGCCCCCCTCACCCTTCCCGCCGTTCCGCCTCCCACCTCTTCTTGAAGACCTCCCACACCTCCCGGCCGCCCCGCCTTCCGTGCACCTCCTCCATGACGTGCCCCATGAGGCGCTTGCGGCGGTTCTCCTCCGTCGGGGTGTGCATGGGATCGCCCCCGTGGGCGGAGACGGCCTCGGCCACAATCCGCTCCAGCTCTGCGTCCGCCAGCGGAGAGAGCCCAGCCCTATCCAGCGCCGCCTCCACCGCCAGGTCGGGATCGCGCGCGAGCGGCTCCAGGAGTTTCGGAATTGCCTCGCGCCCGAAGCGCCCGGCCTGACAGGCCCGGAAGAGAGCGACCCACCGATCCGCATCCAGCGCCTTCGGGTCCACTCCCTTTCGCGCCAGCGCCTTGGCGCCGTGAACGAGCGCCGTCCCCGCCAGGAGGGGGGGCGCGCCCGCCTCGGACACGATCCGGTCCAGGAGACCCGCCCCGGGGGCAAACGCGAGGAAATCGGCCACGTCGGGCGGCAGGCCCCAGGCGCGGTAGCGCGACTCCCGCTCCCAGGGCGGCTCGGGGAGGGCCGCCTCGATTCGTCCGACGCGCTCCTCCTCGATGG
>JAZGDQ010000534.1:0-4688 GCA_036477985.1 bacterium | reverse complement strand
AAGACCCTGGTGAACGTGGGGTTTGTGCGCTATGCGATCAAGGCGGGCCTCTTCATGACCATGATGGGGCTGGTGGCGAAGATGGCCCTGCGACTCTCGCTCAACATCAAGTACATTCTCGTCACCCCCTGGTTCAACATCTAAGAGGCCGGGGGCGGGAGCGTCATGACCCAGGAAGGGCGGCAGAGACGACATCTATGGTGGGACGCCTGCGGCCTCCGGCTGGCGGCCCTGGGGCTCGCCTTCGCCTCCCTCTACTACTGGATGGCCTAGGAGGCGGGAAAGGGGGGCAGGGCGGGGACAGCGGCAAGAAGAAGGTGACAAGTGGTTGAGGGGCGCGCGGCCCGTTCCGAAGCGGAGCGGGCCTTTTTGCGTCCCCGGATGCGGGAAGAAGGGGGCGTCCCCCCCCTCAGGCCGGCCAGGGGAGGTTGTGGGCGTGCACGAGCTCGCGAAGGCGGGCGACGTTGATGAGCTCCATCGGGGCGCCCTCGGTGTACTTGTTCACTTCCTCGGAGAAATAGCCCGTCGTGATGAGAATCCCCTTGAGGGCGCGCTCGGCGCGGACGATGTCCGAGAGGCCGATGACGCGGATGGAGCTCACGAATTCGCCCTCGGGGACCAGGATGCCGTGGACGATGTAGTCGCCCCCGACGAGGGGGGCGGGGTGGTGGGCGAGGATATCGATCTCCTCCTCGTTCACCCACTGGCTCTCGACGATGCGCAGGCCCATCTCCTCGAGCAGCCCCTTGAGGAGGCCCTCGAAGGCCTCGGCGGGCATCCGCCGCAAGCTCTGGACCTCGGCGTCGTCGCGCGTCCGCTCGTGGTCCTCCTCCATGGCGACGTTCGAGGTGGTGCGCTTGACGAAGAAGATGGTGAGGAAGCCCAGGAACATGGCGAAGATGACGAGTTCGAGCATTTTCTCTTGCCGCCCCCCGGGAGGGGAAGGCCCTCGGTTGGAGCCGCTTCCCCGCGCCCGGGGAGGCGCATCCCGGCGCCCGGGGCGGAAGGAGCGGCCGCGGGGCTAGCGGATCATCTCGTCGTAGACGTCGTCCTTCTTCCCCTTCTCGATCAGCCGGTCGTGGCGAATCGCCTGAGAGAAGGCCAGCCAGATGAAGAAGGCGATCAGGGGCATCATGAAGACGATCGGAATGTTGTCGGGCTTGGTGAGAATCGCAATAAAATGTTCCACCGCGCGATATCCTCCTGCCAGCGGGGACCGGTTTCAGCTGCAGAGCGGCCCCATTCTCGCCCAAACGGCGGGGGAGGGCAACCGGGCGGCCCGGCCCGGGCGCCCTCTCGCCTCCCCTCGAGGGGGCTTCTTCCGATTGACAGACGGGGGAAAACCCTATATATGATGTTTTCGGTAATGTTCCTCCCGCCCCCCGGGGGGGCGGCCCCGCCGAGGGATGCGGGGCGCCGCTGAGACGAGGCTGACGGAAATGTCCCACTTCATCTTCGACGCCTGCATCGGATGCTCGGTGTGCGAGCCGGTTTGCCCCACGGAGGCCATCACGGGCGAGCCCAAGGGAATCTACAAAATCGATCCGGGCCTGTGCATCGATTGCGGGGTCTGCGGCAAGTACTGCCCGGCCCTCGCGATTCAGGACGACACGGGCGAAGTCATCAAGATCATCAAGCACAAGGAGATGCCCAAGGCCTACGTCATCGAGGAGAACTGCACCGGTTGCATCTGGTGCGTGGACGTATGCCCGTTCGACTGCATCATCATGGCCAACTCGGCCGTCGAGCGCGACCACAGCATGGTCGCCGTCGTGGACCAGAGCACCTGCGTCGGTTGTCGCCTCTGCGAGGAGATCTGCAACAAGGGGGCGATCGTGGTCCCGCGCCACGAGAAAGAGGCCGAGTACATGACCCCCTTGATGCAGGATTTTGTCACCTCGCCCCTCCGGGCCTACTGACCGCCTCCGCTTTTCCGGCTCCTTGCCCTCCCGCCCGGGAGGGGTTTTTTTCTCGAAGACCTTGGGATTTCTCTCCTTGACGCCCTCTCCGCCCCTCAGGTAGCGTTTTCTCAGTGCGCCTTACCCCCCCGCGGGGGGGCGCCGCCGGCGAGGGGGGGGCGCCGCCGGCGAGGGGGCGCCGCCGCGCCTCCGCGTTTGATGGGGAGAGGAGAGAGGGAAGAGATGCCGCCCATTCTCGATGGCCGCGCGCCGGCCCGGATCATGGAAATCGTCGACCGGGTGGAGGAGTACGCCCCCGGCTCCTCCGATCTCCTCACCCGCGCCTACGTCTACACGGCCAAGGTCCACCGCGGCCAGTCCCGCATGACGGGGGAGCCCTACATCTCCCACCCCCTCGAGGTGGCCCGCATCCTCGCCGAAATGGGCCAGGACCCCGAGACGGTGGCCGCCGGCATCCTCCACGACACGGTGGAGGACACCTCGGCCACCCTGACGGAGATCCGCGAGCTCACCGGGGACCAGACGGCCGAGCTGGTCGACGGCGTCACCAAGCTGAGCAAGCTCGACTACGGCAATCCCAAGACCCGCCAGGCGGAGAACTACCGGAAGATGCTCGTCGCGATGTCCCACGACATCCGCGTCATCCTCATCAAGCTCGCCGATCGGCTCCACAACGTGCGCACGCTCGACTATCTGCCGGCCAAGCGCCGCGATCGGATCGCGCGCGAGACGGCCGAGATCTACGCGCCCCTCGCCAGCCGCCTGGGCATCGGGTGGCTCAAGGCGGCGCTCGAGGAGGAGGCCTTCCGCCACCTCCACCCGAAGGATTACGAGGAGATCGACGAGAAGCTCCGCGAGGGGCTCGCCGACCGCGAGGCCTATCTCGAGGAGCTGACCGTCCTCGTCGAGGAGGCCCTGAAGAAGGCGAGCCTCGAGGGCTCGGTCACGGCCCGCTTCAAGCTCCACTCGAGCGTCTACAACAAGATGCGCACCCAGAACCTGGACTTCCATCAGGTGTACGACATTTGCGGGCTGCGGATCATCGTCCAGGAGGACAAGGACTGCTACGCCGTCCTGGGCCTCCTCCACTCCCTCTGGGTGCCCATCCCCGGCCGCTTCAAGGACTACATCGCCCTCCCCAAGGCCAACCTCTACCAGTCGCTCCACACCACGGTGATCGGGCCCAAGGGGCAGCGCGCCGAAATCCAGATTCGCACCCGGGGGATGCACCGGGCCGCCGAGGAGGGGGTCGCCGCCCACTGGCGCTACAAGGAGAGCGACGATCCCGAGGACGGCTCCTTCGACAAGTTCGAGTGGATGCGCCGGATCGTCGAGAGCCTCCAGGAGGAGACCGACCCGGCCAGCCTGGTCGATTCGGTGAAGATCAACCTCTTCCAGGACGAGGTGTTCGTCTTCACCCCCCGCGGCGATGTGAAGAGCTTCCCGCGGGGCGCGACCCCGGTCGACTTCGCCTTCGCCATCCACACCGAGGTGGGCCACCATTGCGTGGGAGCCAAGGTGAACGGGAGAATCATTCCCCTGAGCCGCCGCCTCGAGAACGGGGATATGGTGGAGATCCTCACCAACCCCCACCGCACGCCCGGGCGCGATTGGCTCAAGTTCATCGTCACCCCGCGGGCGAAGCAGAAGATCCGCGCCTGGATCCGCCAGGAGCAGCGCCAAAGGTCGATCGGCCTCGGGCGCGAGCTCCTCGAGCACGAATTCGCGCGCTTCGGGGTCGAGGCCTCCGCCTATCTCGAGCCGGAGGCCCTGAAGAGGGCGATCCACTCCTTCGGCGGCCAGGACGAGACCGACCTTCTGGCCGCCGTGGGCTTCGGCCGCCTCTCGGCCCGCAAGGTGGCCCAGGAGGTCCTCCCCGAGAAGGTCGTCCGCGACCAAGAGCGGCGCGAGAAATCCCGCTTCCGCCGCCTCGTCCAGCGGGTGAGCCGGAAGAAGCAGGCGGGCATCGTGGTGAAGGGGCAGGACGACGTCCTCATCCGCTTCGCCAAATGCTGCGAGCCCATCCCGGGCGACAGGATCGTGGGCTTCATCACGCGCGGCCGCGGGGTGACGGTTCACGAGGAGGGCTGCGCCAACATCTGCGACCTCATGGCCGACCGCGAGCGCCTCGTCGAGGTGACCTGGGGCCAGCGGCCCAAGGACGAGATGCACCTGGTCGCCCTGGTCGTCGAGGCGGTGGACCGGATGGGGGTCCTGGCCGGGCTGAGCTCCGGCATCGCCGAGTGCCGGGCGAACATCTCCCGCGTCGAGGCCGAGACCTCCCACGATCGGGCCGGCATCCGCCTCGAATTGCAGGTCAGAGACCTCGGCCATCTGAAGGAGGTCATCAAGAAGACCCGCGAGGTGAAGGGGGTGATCTCGGTGACGCGGACCCCTCCCCGGGCGTCGCGCCATGAGGCCCTCAAGGACGCCTCGGGCGAATGAGCCGCCGGGGCCGGGGTTTCGGCCCCGCCGCCGTCCGCCGCTCCGAAACGCCCCCCGCCCGCGCATTCCCTGATTCCGCCCCCTTTGAAAGCAGATGATTTCCGCCAATTGTTCGCCCGGGAAAGTTGTCGTATGATTCCCCCATGGCGCCCGCCCCTCCGGGAGGGAGGGGGCGAAATTTTCGGTTTTCCGTCCGGTCGCGGTCCGGCGGAGGGAGTGCGTGCGCCCGGGCCGCGCGGTCCCGGCGGGACGTGCGGGCCCGGCGGGACGAGCGGGACGGACGAAGGGGAGAGCTCGCCGATGGCGCATGTCCTGAAAGCCGGC
>JAZGDQ010000533.1:0-2065 GCA_036477985.1 bacterium | reverse complement strand
CTCATCCCGTTCAGGTCGTCCTCCCCGATGAACTCCTCGGGCCGGAAGCCGCTCACCTCGCCGGCGATCCGGGAGGTGAGGCGCGAGGCGTCGAACAGGGTGACGGGTCCGACGCCGGACTCGCCGGCCAGGACGGCCTCCCAGTTCCGCTCCACCCCGACACCAAGAGGAGTGACGAGGCCGATTCCCGTCACCGCGACCCGCCTCCTCGGCATCCTTCTCCTCCCTCCGCTCTCTTGTGGCGCCGATCGATGTTCTCCCCCGCTCTTCCGCCGGCCCGCTCCCGCCCCGGGGGAGCAGGGGAGGGGGGCGCTCTCCGGGACCGCCTATCTTCACTTGCCGGGATTGCGGGGGCAACCCGCCCCGGGGGGGCAACCGCCCCAGGCGGAGGGCGGCCGCACCGAGCGGAGGTCGGCCCGGGAGAGTCATGGGGGCGGCGGCTTCATGAGCCTTTCGTGCGGGCGAGCTTGTGAGCGCGGCGAAGCGGCATGCGGGGCGGAGGTCCGCCTCAGGCTGCAGCGGTCCGCCTCAGGCGGGGGTCTCGGCCACGTCGAGGGATTCCTCCCCGCGGGCGCGCTGGAGGAGGAAGGCCAGGCCGAGCAGAGCCGCGCCGAGAGCATAAGCGTAGATGGGAATTTGATACTCCCTTTGGAAAGAGAAGATATAAGCTTCCAAAGAGAAGATATAAGCGAAGAAGCTTTGAACGGGCATGAGAAGGAGCAGCGATGAAAATAAGAGGAGGAAGCGCTCCAAGCCCGTTGTCTTTTTGGTGAAGAATCCCTCCAGCCACCCCGCCCAGCCCACGATTCCCAGCAGGCAGGCGATGAAAGTGATGACAATATCGATGGTCGTACCCGGATTTTCGATCGTCGTCCCCGTATGAAGGAGAGGAGTGTACACAAATAGGAAGGGCATGATGAATATCCATGACGCCAGCTTGAGCGCCTGGAAACCGGTTGTCACCGGGTCCGAGACGGCGATGGCGCTCGCCGCGTAGGCCGCCAGGGCGACGGGCGGGGTGACGGCGCTGACCACCGCGACCCAGAAGGAGATGAGGTGCGCGGTCAAGGTGGGCACTCCCAGGTTCGTCAGGGCGATGACGCCGAAGATGACGAGAACGACGTAGCTCGCCGTGATGGGAAGGCCCATCCCGACGACGTAGCCGGCCACGATGACCCACAAGATCGTTAGCGGCAGCAGGCCGAAGCTGAAATCGGTCAGCAGGATGGAGATCCGCCCCGACAGATCGCTTTGGGTGGCGCAGGAGAGGAGGATCCCGAGAACGGTCGCGATGCACCCGACGATGAGGGTGTTCTTGGCCCCCGCCTCGAGGGATATCCAGGTCACCTTCACGAGCTCGACGAAAGATTCCCCCAGGCGGGTGAACAGGGCGGGGCCCGACTCCGGCGGCGCCTCGCCTTCTTCGGCCGGCTGCGGGGAGGGCGAGGGGTTGGCCGCCGGGGGGCTGAGAATCGCGGCCAGGACGATCTCGCCCAGCTTCAAGGCCAAATATCCCGTCACGGTCCAGAGAAGGGCGTCCCCGAGGTTGAGTCCGCGCAGGGTGTCGGCGAACCACGCGAACGGCGCCCCCACCCGAAGGCCGAAATAATAAGAAAAGACGCCGAACAGGATCGAGAGGAACAGGAACGGCCTCGCCGTCCGCCCGGACCAGGGCGTTTGGATTTTGTTGAGCAAATCGGTCGACTTCAGCATCATGATCAAGCAGATGGTCTTGAAGGCCGCGAGAAAGGCCGAATCCCCGATCATGAGGTAGTAGACCATGAAGGGGATGGGCAGAAGGAAGTGGAGGCGGAGCAGAATCCGTCTCCAGGGCGGGAGCTCGTCGGCGGAGACGCCGAGCAGGCCGCGGCTCACGGCGCGGAGGTAAACCATGTAGCCCACCGAGAGATAGTAGAGAATCGCCGGGAGGGCGGCGATCTTGATGATCTCGAAGTAGCTGGTCTCGTTTCGCTGGGCGATCAGAACGGCGCCGCCTGCCATGATCGGAGGCTTGTCGGCGCCCCCCGTCGCGGCGGCCGCCTCGACCGCCGCGGCGAACTCCGAG
>JAZGDQ010000532.1:0-2847 GCA_036477985.1 bacterium | reverse complement strand
AGCTCACTCCAACCTGCAACGTCTTCCAGCCCGGTCACCGCCTGCGGCTCGAGATCGCGAGCTGCGCCTCCTTCGCGGCGCGGGGGGTCTATCACGAGACCCTGCCCGTCCGGGCCGAAAACACCGTCCTCGAAGGGGAGGACGCCTCCTATCTCCTCGCTCCGCTCGTCCCCCGCTAGGGACGGCGCAACCGGAAAGGAAGAGGCATGACCTACGACTCCGCGGCACTCTCCAAACCCTCCGAGGCCGAGCGCGACAGGCGCTACAAGGCCATCCGCGAAAAAATGGCCGAGGAGGGGCTCTCGGCGCTGGTCATCATCGGCGGCCGAAACTTCGTGGAGGGGGGGAACGTCATCTACTTCATGGGGGTGGCCCTCCCGGCCAGCCTCGTGATTCCGCTCGAGGGCGAGCCCACCCTCATCCTCGACATTTACATGTCGGGCCACAATTGGGCCCTGACCCACGGATGGGTGGAGAAGATCGCACCCGGGGCGAAGAATGGCCCCAAGGCCATGGTCGAGGCGCTCAAGGAGGGGGGCGCCGCCGAGGGGAAGGTCGGCTTTGTCACCGACGAGCGCTTCTTCCGGGGCGAGCTGGAGATGGACGCCACCCTTCTGGCCTATCTGAAGGAGGAGCTGCCGAAGGTGGAGCCGGTCCGCGCCACCCACCTCGTCCTGGGGCTGCGGCGCTACAAGAGCGCCGAGGAGGTCAAGCTCATCGAGCGGGCGTCCGAGATAGCGGATCTCGCCTGCGAGGAGATGCTCCGCGTCGCCCGGCCGGGCGTCACCGAGAACGAGCTCTACTCCCGCATGCAGAGCGTGATGGCCATGCACGGATGGGCGAGCTCTTATCTCATCATCGAGACCGGCCCCACCGTGTTTCAGTCGTGGGCCATCCCCTCCCACCGCACTCTCGGGAAGGGGGACGTGATCGTGAACGAGATCATGTGCATCTACGCGGGCTATTTCTCCCATCCCCACAAGCCGGCCTCGATCGGCAAGCCCCGCCAGGAGTTTCGGGACATGTACGCGGTCGTGCGCGCCTCCTACGACGCCGGGGCCGCGATGATCGGCCCGGGCGTGCGCCTGGGCGACCTTCAAAAGGTCATGCTCGCCCCCATCGAGGAGGCCGGTCTGCTCTCGGGGCACCCCCTCATCCACGCCGGCGGGGTGACCGTCATCGAGGACCCGATTCTGCTGTGGTACCAGAACCCGAACCTGGAGGAGACGCTCGAGCCGGGGATGCTCATCTACGTCCAGCCCCAGGTCGTCACCAAGGACGACAAGTTGGGGATTCACGTCGGCGACACCTTCATCATCACCGACACCGGTGCGCGGAAGCTGAACCAGTTCTCGCCGGATTTCCACGAGATCTGAGAGCGCGCCCGGCGTCTCGCGCGGAGGGGGAGAGATGCAGGGAGGAGACGGAAGGGGAAGCGATTATTTCATGACCCGCGAGGCCGCCGCCTGGAACCTGCGGGAGGTCGGCCACATCGACCTCGCGCCCGGCTCCGACATGTTCGGCGGCGCGCTCAAGATACAGATTCAGATCGTGGGCGGGCGGCGCTACATGTACGCCGGCTGTCTGTGGTACCAGGGCGTTCACGTCCTGGACGTCACCGATCCCTTCGAGCCCGAGTACATCACCTGCCTGCCCGCCCCCTACCGCACCTCGCGGGCGAACATTCAGCAGGCGGGCGACCTGCTCATCTCCTCGGAGGACTCCCCCTACATCGGCCCCGCCTACCTCCGCCACGAGGGCCTGCCCGACTGGAGCGAGGATCGCCCCTCCGAGCGGTCGGGGGTGACGATCTACGACGTCTCCAACCCGCGCGAGCCCCGCGAGCTCACCTATTTCCACATCCCCGGCGGCGGCACCCACCGCAACTACTACGACGGCGGGCGCTGGGCCTACCTCACCGCCCGGGTGGAGGGTTTTGCGGGCTACATCCTCGTCATCGTGGACTTGCAGAACCCCGAAAAGCCCGAGGAGGCGGGCCGCTTCTGGCTCCCCGGCCAGGGGCCGGGCGAGGAGCGGAGCTGGGACCCGGCGAACCTCTCCGAGCGCGAGGGGCTCCACGGGCCGGTCTACGTCATGGGCGACCGCGGCTACGCCTCCTGGGGGGCGGCGGGGATGCTCGTTCTCGACATGGCCGATCCGCCCAACCCCAAGCTCCTCGGCCAGCTTCGCCTCACCCCTCCCTTCGACGGCGGCATCCCGTGCCACACAGCCTTCCCGATGATGGACCGCGGGCTCGCCGTCATCACCCAGGAGGCCATCGCCGACAACTGCGAGGAGACCCAGCCCCTCGCCTGGATGGCCGACATCCGTTGCGACTGGAACCCGGTCTCGATCTCCACCTTCCCGATCCCCAAGCCGCCGCCCGGGCTTCCCTACGCCACCTTCTGCGAGAAGGGAGGCCGCTTCGGCCCCCACAACGTCCAGCACATGAGCGGCCCCGGCGTCCAGCGCGACGACCTCGTCTTCATGTCCTACTTCAACGCGGGCCTTCGGGTCTACGACATTCGCAACCCCTTCCGGCCCGAGGAGATCGCCTATTTCGTCCCGCCCGACCCGCGGCCCCGCCTCCCCGTGCGCGCGGAGGACGTCTACGTCGAGTGGGACCGCGGCCTCATCTACCTCGCCTGCCGGAACATGGGGATCTACATCCTCGAGCTGGAGGAGGGGGCGATGGACGGCGAGCCGGTGGATTTCGAATGAGGGGGGGATGAGCGCCCCGGCGTGAAACCCTGCGCCTCCGAAGAGAAAGCGCCCAAAGCCCCCCGGAGCGGGATCTCCGGGGGGTTTTTGCGTCCGGGATGCGGGGAGCGAAGCGGGCGGTTGCGG